>CALCCG010000109.1 GCA_937899785.1 uncultured Erythrobacter sp.
CATGGCAGTTCTCCGTGACCCTTGGCCTGCTCGGATTTCTGCGCGAAAATCAGGCTCACAATGGCAGGCAGCACGAACAATGTGAGCGCTGTTGCTGTTATCAGTCCGCCGATCACAACGGTGGCGAGCGGGCGCTGCACCTCGGCCCCGGTTCCTGTCGCAAGCGCCATCGGAACGAAGCCGAGCGAGGCGACGAGCGCCGTCATCAGAACCGGGCGGAGGCGTGCAATTGCGCCTTCGACAATCGCTTCACCAAGCTCCAAACCTTTTTCGAGCCGCTGCTTGATCGCGGTGATCATGACGAGGCCGTTCAAGGTCGCAACGCCGGAAAGGGCAATGAAGCCTACCGCTGCCGAGATCGAGAACGGCATGCCTCTCAGGGCCAGGAAGAAGACCCCGCCAGCCAGCGCCATCGGAATCGCGCTGAACACCGCGAGCGCCGAGACCCATCCGCCAACGGCTATGTAGAGCAGCAGCAGGATGACCGCAAAGGCGAGCGGAACCACGATCAGCAGACGTTGCTGCGCTTGCTGCAAGTTCTGATACTGCCCGCCCCATTCGATAAACGACGCGGATGGCAGTTCGACGTTTGCGGCCACTTCGGACTGGGCCTGCTCGACAAATGAGCCAAGATCACGCTCCCGCACATTGGCGGATACGATGACCAGTCTTCGTCCCTGTTCGCGGCGGACCTCGGCCAGCCCATCGATGACCTCGAATTGGGCCACGGCTCTAAGCGGAATACTCCCGCCATTCGGGAGGACAATCGGCAAGGTGCCGAGCTGGTCGAAATCATTGCGATTGGCATCTGACAATCTGACGACGACATCGAACCGGCGATCGCCTTCGAATACGAGGCCGGCGTTGCGACCGCCAAGCGCGATGGCAACGGACTGGGTCACGTCCTCGAGGCTTAGCCCGTAGCGCGCGATCGTTGGCCGATCGAAGGCAATATCGAGTGTTGGGAAGCCAGAGACCTGCTGAACCTTCACGTCGGCCGCACCTTCGACGCCGCGCAGCACGGCGGCGACTTCGTTTGCGGCTGAAGTCATAGCGGTCAGATCATCGCCATAAAGCTTGACCGCCACATCGCCGCGGACACCGGCGATAAGCTCGTTGAAGCGCAGTTCGATGGGCTGGCTGAACTCATACAGATTGCCGACAAGACCTCCGAGCGCTTCTTCCATCTCGCTAACCAGCTCTTCCTTGGACAGCGAGGGATCGGGCCATTCCTCGCGTGGCTTGAGGATCACATAGGCATCCGAGATGTTCGGCGGCATGGGATCGGTTGCGACCTCGGCCGTGCCGGTGCGCGAAAACACCCGCTCGACCTGTGGGAATTGTGTGAGGCGCGCCTCGACCTGGCGCTGCATAGCGAGCGACTGCTCCAATGGGGTGGATGGGATGCGCAGCGACTGCACCGCCAGATCTCGCTCGTCGAGTTGCGGCGTGAATTCGCTGCCGATGAAACTGAACACCAGCGCTGCAAGTGCAAATACGCCGACACCGGTGCCGATGACCGGCCATGGACGGGCGAGGGCTTTGCGCAGCAGCGGACCATAACGTTCCTTTGCCACGCGAATTGGCTTCACTTCTTTCTCGTTGATTTTCTTGTTCAATAAGAGAGCGATCATCGCAGGGACAAATGTCAGTGACAGAATGAAAGCCGAAGCCAGGGCAAGCATGACGGTGATGGCCATAGGCGTGAAGGTTTTGCCTTCCACACCGGTGAAGGTGAGAAGAGGCGCAAAGACCAGAAAGATGATCGCCTGACCGTAAACGGTCGGCTTGATCATCTCATGCGTTGCTGCGCGGGTCTCCGCGAGGCGTTCACGCAGCGTCAGCAAGCGTCCTTCAAGCTCCTGCCTATGGGCGAGGCGGGCGATACTGTTCTCGACAATGATGACGGCGCCATCGACGATCAGGCCGAAATCGAGCGCGCCAAGGCTCATCAGATTGCCAGATACGCCGAGCCGGTTCATTCCGATGGCTGCCATCAGCATCGAAAGAGGAATGACCAACGCGGCAATGATTGCGGCGCGTATGTTTCCAAGTAGCAGGAACAACACGACGATGACAAGCAAGGCGCCCTCCACCAGATTGTTGCGAACCGTAGCGATGGTCGCATCGACCAAAGTGGACCGATTGTAGACAATCTCAGCCACCACTCCGGCAGGCAGCGATGCGCGAACTTCCTCAAGTCTTTCTGCAGCGCCGGCGGCAACGGTTCGGCTGTTCTCGCCCGCTCGCATCAGGACAGTTCCGACGACCGCTTCATCGCCGTTGAGCGAGGCAGCCCCTGTGCGAAGGTCACCGCCAATCTCGACTGTGGCAACATCGCCTACGCGGATCGGCACGCCTTCGCGGGTCGTCACCACCGCCTGCTCGATGTCTTCTACCGAATTCAGCCGGGAATCGACACGGGCCAAGAGCGCTTCGCCGGCACGTTCGACGAAGTTCGCGCCTTCCGCCTGGTTTGCCGCTTCGAGCGCAGTAATCAACTGGTCGAGTGAAACACCGTAGCCGCCCAGACGATCCGGGTCGGGCTGCACCAGATATTGCTTTTCAAAGCCGCCGATCGAGTCGACGCCTGCGACACCGTCGGCTGATCGCATCAGCGGCGCGACCACCCAGTCCTGCACCGTGCGCAGGTAGGCGGCTCTCGCCACCTCCGTGTCCAATCGCTCGCGCCTGTCAGTGACAAAGCTGCCGTCATTCTGCCAGCCAATGGCGCCGCCTTTTGGCGCATCGATTCCACCCGGATGCTCGAATTCGATGGTATACATCAACACCTCGCCGAGACCGGTCGCAATCGGACCCATCGACGGCTCCGCGCCTGCAGGAAGCGAAGAGGCGAGCGTGGCAAGCCGTTCCTCCACCTGCGAGCGCGCAAAATAGATATCCGTGCCTTCCTCGAAAATCGCTGAGACCTGGCTAAAGCCATTGCGCGAGATCGAGCGGGTCATTTCCAGTCCCTCGATCCCGGCGAGGCCCGTCTCGACAGGGAAGGTTACCTGCGTTTCGATCTGTGAGGGCGAGAGCGCCGGTGCTTCGGTGTTGATCTGTACTTGAACATTGGTGATATCCGGCACTGCATCGATCGGCAGTTTCGCAAGATTGAACGCACCCCAGATCGCCACGCCGAGTGCCAGAACCACGACAGCCCAGCGGTTGCGCACCGACCAATCAAGGACGCCGCCAATCAGGCCGCCATTGCTGTCGGCCTCTTTTTCGAAGCCGCTTTCAGAACGATCAATGTCCATGTTCGGCTTCCTCTTTCCCAAGTTCGGCTTTGAGCAGGAAGGCGTTTTCGGTCGCGATCCGCTGGCCATTCTGCAATCCGGACTCGATCACGATGCGCCCTCCAGAGCGCGATCCCGTCACGACAGGCGTCGCCCGAAAGCCGGTACGCGTGCGAACGAACACGACTTCACGGCCTTCGACCATCTGAACTGCGGATTCAGGCACCGATATCGAGGTCGCATCGGTTTCACCTGAGGGCCGGATGCGCGCCTGCAAGAATGCGCCTGGCTGTAATCCGGGCACTGCCCTCGCAAGGGAAATAATAGCGGTGGCGCTTCGGCTTTCCGGATCGAGCGCGGGGGTTATCGAACGCACACGTCCGCCGATCTCCCGCTCTTCTCCGAATTCCAGCGTTGCCTCGTCGCCGGGCCTAATTCTCGCAGCATCACTGGCGGGCAAGGCGACCTGCACCTGCAAGCCGCTCGCGTTCACGATCTGGAACATCTCTTCACCGGCTGAGACGTAGGAGCCGAGCACGATCGGCGCGCTGGTGATCTGCCCTGAAATCGGGCTCGTCACAGCGAGCGAACGTCCATCCCCGCTGACACCAGCAGCTGCGGATGCGGCTTGCGCGCGGGAAAGTTCGGACCTTGCCACCTGCAGATTGGCCTGCGCAGCTTCGAGATCCTGCCGAGCCGTCACATTGGCCTCGAACAGCCGCCTTTCCCGGTCGTAGAGCGCAGACAGTTCATTGACCCGCGCACGCGCGGCAGCGACCTGCGCAGCCAGTCCGGCAGCGTCAGCGCTTTCGATCCGGGCAATCGGCTCACCTCGCCTGACATAGTCGCCAAGCGTCTTGTTCACGCTTCTCACGACTCCGGAAGCGCGTGCATCGATCCGCGCACTGGCACTCGGCGCCGCGGCGACCGTTGCGGGGAATACGAGCTCAGTCGCAGCGCCGAATTGGACAGCTTCGATTTCTATCGACGAAGCTGTGATCTGTTCTTCTGTAATTGGCACGGTGCCTTCGGGAGTGTCGGTTTCTTCACCGTCTCCCTCCTCGCTATGCCCGTCCTCGGCATGTCCGTGTTCAGAGTGAGCATCTTGACCTTCTGGCCAGAAGGCCCAGGCCGAAACCGCCAGAAGAATGAGGATGCTGATCGCGGCGATGAGTTGTTTGCGTGTCATGGAAATTGGCCTCACTGTGCGGTGAGCCAGATGAGCCGCGCGGCGAGCAGGCCGCGGGACTCTTCTGCCTGAATCAGATTTTCACGAATGGCGTCGCGCGCTTCGGCAGCTGCTAGGACTTCGATCAGCGGAAACCGGCCATTGCGGTATCCGATCTCGACAAGTCGGAGTGCTTCCTCGGCCTGCGGCAGGGATGCGCTGGAAAGGGTCTCCACCCGCGTTTCGGCGGCCAGATACAGCGTTCGCGTCCGCTCGAACTCCACGCGGTAGTCCGCCTCGGCTATCGCCTCGCTCGCGCTTGCCGCGCGGTATTGCGCTTCAGCGGCCGCGATGTTGCCTTGGTTACGGTTGCGGAAGGGCAGCGGAATGGAAATCCCGACAATGAAGGCTTGATCGTTGCTTTCCTGAAATCGGCGCACGCCTGCCGACAGCGTGGGGTCGGGAATACCGAGCGAGCGTTCACGCGCAATTTCGGCCTCAGCAAAGCTGGTTCGCGCATCCGCAATGCGCAGCTGCAAGGGATCTTCGGAACCCAGCGGAGCGAGCGGCGGCGCTAAATCAGGAAAGACGTTCGATACAACCGGGTTGGGCCGGCCGGACACCCAAAGAGCCGCGAGCGCCTGTCGTGCTGCTAAATCGGCAGCCTGTGCAGCCTGGAGCTCAGCTTCCGCTTCTGCAAGCGCTGCACGGGCGCGCATGGCACGCAGCGGTGGCTCCCGCCCGACCTCGACAAGCACATTAGCGATCCGGGCCAGCTCACGGTTCCGCTCGACGATTTCCCGTGCGAGGACGAGGCGCTGGCCTGCGGCGACAGCTTCGACATATCGCTCACGAACGCCCAGCGCGAGTTGCGACAGGGCGAGGTCGCTCTGCAAGCCGGTGAAGTCGGCTGATGCCTGTGCGCTCGCGATGCGCGCCCTTCGTTTGCCGCCGAGTTCAAGCTGCTGGCCGATCGCCAGAGTATATTCGGAAGAGCGCAGGCCGGAAAATGCACCGGAACCTGCAATGTCTTCCACCTCGAACGACAGCGAAGGGTTAGGCCGAAGCCGCGCCTGGTCGATAGCCGCACGCGCGGCTTCTGCTTCCGCTTGAGGGCCGTAGACGCGCGGATTGCTGGTCGAACTTGACCCATCTTGACCGTCAACGCCCGCTCTGGCGAGCGCTTCATCGAGGGTAATTGTTTCCTGTGCCGATATCGGCAAACCCGTACACACGGCAATTAAGGCCGCGGCCAGTGCAATGCACCGCATTTCTTATCTCCTGACTGAAACCAATCGAGCGCGCTCGAAAGCGAGCTCGCAAATGATTGTCGGTCAGGCTTTGGGAGGCTGTATCAGGACTGGGGGAGCAAGGGAGGCGAGCGATGACGTGGCAAGCGGGCCCCTCAGGTTATCCGAACTCCAGAAAGGTGATCGCAGGAGCATGCTGGTGTCAGCGAGACTAAAACTGCAATTGTGGTGGTGCGTTGCCGAATGGTCCTGGCCATCATGGTCTGGCGTTGCATCGTTTGTATCAAAGTGGTCCGCGCCATGCGCATAGATATGATCGGCTACATGAGCGAAGCTTTCACCTTCCCCGGCATGCACGTCCGGGAGAGACAGCACGCTGCTGAAAAGGATCGCTAATACCGCGAGAAAAGGCAAAATCTTGCGTGTCACTTCACCGAGCATCTTAGAAACACGTGAAGATTTATACAAGTTTATATCAATCATGGGACTTGGATGGCTGAAAATGCTCATAGTTGATCGTTCTCCCATCCACGCGCCGCCAATAGCCCTAAGCCGCCAAGTAATATCTCGATGAGAGCTTCACGCAGCGGTTGGACGGCAAGCACCTCGGCGCTCTCCATGAAAACAGCGGTAACTCTGCTTAATCCCACGCAGATAAAAATTGCGGCAGCAATCAGACTAAGCTGACGCGAAGAGAGGTTGATGCGCCCCCCAAGGATCAGCACAACGCCGATACCTATCTCGCCGCCTCCGATCATGGCGCGCATAGCCACCCGGGCAGATGGCTGGTCGAGCCCAATCGCATAGTAGCTCATGATTTCCGGCTGAATGAGAGTTGCTATTCCGAGCGCGAGAAAAATGCATCCTGCAAAAGAAGGGTAAACGCTGCCCAAGATCCGACGAAGATTGCTGATCACAGGAACCGCCTTGTCTGGCGTTTATAGTCCAAATAGTCCTGACCGTATTGCTGCTCCAACCATGGTTCCTCGAAGATAGGAGCGAGCAAATACATGGCCGCCCAGAGCGTCAATAATATCCAGACAAGCAAGGTGTTGGCGAGCAGGCTCCAACCAATCATGCCAACCCATGTCGCAACGTAGACAGGGTTCCTGCTTATGCTGAACCAACCAGTGGTTTTCAGGCCGTGCTTTTCGCCAAAGGCATTGCGCCAGCCCATCTGGAACGTGATCCAGAATGCCAGAGCAAAGCCGACAACCAACAGCACTAGGCCCACAGTATATTGGAGCACAGCATCAGCGGGAGCCACAGGTTTAAAGTCGAGAAGGGAAAGCGCCAGCAATGGGTATAGGAACAGGCGAAACATCGCCATGAAGGTGCGGTGCTGCCAACTGTCCCCTGAAGGGGGCGGGAAGAACTGAAACTTTCCGCTCAAGACCGCGAAAATGGAAAGCCCGATTATCGCGCAAATCGAACTGGCCGCTAATCCGAACAAACTCCAAGAGACCCATGAAGGCAGGTCAATCATGTGCAGCACTCCTACAACCAGCGCCGCGTCTGTTTGCGGTAGGCTGTAAATGCGCTTCCGAAATTCTGCTCCAGAACTCGCTCTTCAGGGATTATCTGGAGGAGCGTGATAGAGAGGGCGTAAAGAATTGGCCCGCTGAATGCTGCGAGGTTTTGGAGGGCCAAGGCTCCACCCACAAGCACGAGCAGCATACCCAGATACATCGGGTTTCGGGTAAAGCGATAAAGGCCTGTTGTGACAAGCTGCTCGGCTTGCTCAGGCGTAATCGGATTTACCGTTGTGTTCGCTTTCCCAAACGATCGAACCGCCAAGAAAAGCACCAGCGCTCCAACCGCAATGACGGGAACCGATAGCCAAAAGAGAGGCACTGATCCGTAAGCAAGCGCGGGCAGGTTTGTCGCCAGAATATAGCCAGCAAGGCCATAGAACGCGAACTGCATCAGGGGCGGGAAATACAGCTTTTTCTGTTTCTTGGATCGCTCTGAAATCTGGGTTTGAGGCATTTTCCGACTCGCTTGATTATGATTCGAGTCAAGTGATACAGTCTACAGCGACTGTAGAGGCAAGCGGGAAAAGCACATTTATATGAAACCGATGACAATTGGCCGTCTTTCAAGTGCGGCAAAGGTCAAAGTGACCACCATTCGATATTACGAAAGTATCGGCTTGATGGGCACGCCAAACCGTAGCGCAAGCGGGCAACGGCTCTATGGCAGCGTCGATGTGGAACGCCTCTCATTTGTGAGGCATGCCCGCGAACTCGGCTTTTCGATGGACGCAATCAAAGACTTGATTGGATTGCAGACTGAACCAGACCAAGACTGCTCGGCAGTTGACACAATCGCTCAGAAGCAACTTGCCGAAGTTCAAAAGCGGCTGGCACAGCTAGAGGCTCTGGAACGCGAGCTGAAACGCATGATCGAAAATTGCAGGGGCGGTAAAGTCGGCGGATGCCAGGTTATGGCGGCGATCAATGACCACTCTGAATGCGAGACTGACAAGCACGAGCGCTTGAAGCCGCTTTGAAGTAAAGCCGTTCTCACATTTGTTAGAAGGCGCTCCCAGCGGTGACCTTGGGCTCTAAGCTAACGTCCGCAATTGGGTCAGGACTGGAATGACCGCGAGCTCGAGGCAAAGGCTAGTTGAGCTTACCTGCGATCCACTCGTCGAGGTCGTCCTCGGACCAAGCCACGGCATGCCCACCCAGTTGCACAGGCTTGGGGAACCTACCCTCACTCATCCAGCGATAGATCGTTGAACGGCCAAGCCCGACCCGGCTCATCACTTCTGGAAGACGAATGAGGCGTTTTACGCGGCGCGGCTCGTCCAGCCTTTTTCCTAAATGCTCACCCATGATGACTTCCTTCGGCCACTGCAAAGACCTCTCCGAGCAACACATCCTTTCGCTCAAGCTCATCAATATGATCAGACAGCAGCCGCGCAACACGGTGCGCAGTGCCTCTGGCCCAGCGGGGCCTTACATCTTGTAGTCGGCCCCCAAGCTCGCAAGCCAGGGCTATCGGCAGAGCGGTCAGGAAGTCTTCCAGAAACCGACCAATCTCGGTTCCCTGCCATTCTGCCGACTGATCGGCATCGGTGAGCAAGAACATCGACAGAGCTTGCTGCGGGCTAACGCCGCTGGCCTGGAGGATTCGAGCTGCTTCACCCAATGTTGCCGAACGTTTGCCGTTGAGAACGCGTCGCAAGGCATCTTTGTGGACCTGCGCATCGCGCGCGATGTCACAGCGAGTGCGCCCGCTTGCTTTGACCGCCCCGATCAGCAGCCGTGCCAGATCAATTCGGGTCTGTTCTTCGGAAAACTGCACCATGTCGGTCATTGCCGATTCCTTTCTTCCTTGGGCTTTGGCCTCAGGAACGGGCTATCGATGTAGGAAGGGTGTAGGAAATAGAAAAGAACATAGATAGAACATATAGGAAGAACTGAATCAGTCCGTGTTCCTGATTCGCGCGGATTTTGGTAACTTCAACGCACAATCCGGTACGCACTGCGCACTAACCGGCACAAGGCTCTCGATTTGACGGGCTGTCGGCTCAGTTTCTGGCCTTGATCCCTCCCATTGCTGAATTTTGCTTGGTGCAGGCCATCAATTCTCAGTTTCGCTTTTCCTACACCCTGCCACTCAATCGAGGAAAGAACATACAGCGAACACATCGCTGCTTCTTGTTCCCAATGGAGTTCCTCGATGACCAAGACCCTTACTCTCCCCCCAAAGGCCAAAAGCAACATTCGGACACGCGATTATATCGTCCCGGCAGCCGTTGCCCTGGCCTGCGCCGGCGCCGCCTATGCCGGCGCTGATACGACCTTCGATCCCGCGCTACAGAAGTTCACAGACTTTCTTGAAGGCTCCGGCGGTAAGATCATTACTGTCCTTAGCCTCGCCGGTGGCCTCATCGCGCTGGCCTCAGGCCGTTTCGCGCTTGGTCAGGTCGCTGTGCCTGTGGGCGTCGGCATCGGCGTTGGCACCGGTGTGCCGATCGTCACCTCTGTCGTGACCGCGACCATCTGATCGCTGGTTACGCTGAAAGGAGGGCGGCATGGCCGACACATACCTGGTGCCTCAGCGGCTCGATGATCCGGAGCTGATTGGTTTTTGGACAATCGATGAGTTTGCGGGGCTGCTGATCCCGTTCGCTTGGGGCATTCTAGCGCAGCACATCATCATTGGGACTGGCCTCGCGGCCGTGACCTGGTTCGCTCTTCGGAAAGCGAAAAGATCTGGTGCAAGCTCGAAACTGGTGCACGCTGCCTATTGGTATTTGCCGGGGAGTTTCCTCGGATTGAAAGCCACGCCGCCCTCCCATTGCCGCTTGCTTGCCGGCTGAGGGAGGATACCCATGAAATCTGAATTCGCCTATGAAGAAGCGCAGCGCCATCTGAAACAGCGCAACCGCTTTGCCGCGCTCGCTGGTATGCTGGGTCTAACCACCATCCTTGCAGTCGGGACCGCAGCGACAAGCGATGAAGCCATTGTCCTCGTGCCGATCACTTCGGAACGGGTCGAGCTCTCCAGTGGCGGGATCGAAGCGACATATCTTGAGCTTGTTTCCCGTGACACCGCTCTGATGTTGCTCAATCGCGCGCCCGAAAGCCTCGATTATTGGATGGAGAGCATCCTCAAGCTTGCTGATCCAGCAGCGCGCGGAAGTCTCAAGGCTGAACTGATCAAGATCGTTGATGAGCAGCGCGGCTCGGACATCAGCCAAGCTTTCGTGATTGCGCAAATCCATGTCGATCCGGACGCACTCACTTCAACTGTAAGCGGCACGCTCAAGACCTTTGTCGGCGCGCAAGTGATCGCCAGCCAGACCCGCAGCTTTGAGTTCATCTGGCAGCGTCGCGGCCTCAGCCTTGGGCTAACCGGTTTCCGCCAACTTCCTGCCCAAGAGGAGGAAAGCCAATGAGCTTCTCCACCCGATCCCTGCCGACAGCCCTTACAAGTGTGCTGCTCGCTTCAGCCTCGCTCATCCAGGCTTCCCCTGCGCGTGCCGATCAGTTTGTCGAAGCCGCTGATGGGGCAACGATTGATTGCGTCCTCGCGCGCGGTGCGCTCACCCGGATTGCGCTGATCAAAGACGGCTTTGCCAATGTCTCAAAGATGGCAAGCGGCTATCCCTATAATGATTTTGAAGTGACGCATGAGCCAGTGCGCGGCGACATCTATGTCTCCGTCCCGCAGCAATATGCGAGCGCACGGGTCAGCTTCTTTGCCACCAGCAGTAGGGGCCATGTCTACAAATTCACTTGCACAGTCGAAGGCGATGAAGCGAGCCAGCTCTTCGTCACCAATCCAGCGCTAGCCAAACCCGAAGATGGCGACGGCTTGAACTCCGGACCATCCGAAGACGAAGCCGCGATCCGTCTGATCGAAGCGATGGCGAGCGATGCCGTCTTGCCAGGTTTCCGAGCGCGGGCTGCGCTGTCACGCCCGCGCCGCACTGGCAGCCTCGAAGTCCAACAGGTTGCAGAATACGAGGGCGGGGAACTCACCGGCCAAGCCTTCACCCTGCGCAATCTCGGATCTGAGACAATCGATCTTGCAAATGAGCGCGATGGGCCCGCAGGCGCGCTGGCCTTTGCCTATGCCAGCGAAACGCTCGCACCCGGCGAGACGACGCGGGCCTTCCTTGTCTTTGCCAAGGGAGGTCTGAAGTGATGGCTGAGAGCAATGCCAAAGCGCCCGACAGCAAAAGAGCGGGTCTCAACAGCGCGATCGCCAAACGGCAAAAGCTGCTCCTCGCCGGGATCGGCTCGTTAGCCCTCATCGGCGGGTCGATGTTCATTTTCAGCGGCGATGAAGCGGAAAATGGCGCGGATGGCGGTGCGACCACGATCGATACGGGCGGTTTGGTGAACCGCAATCTCTCGCAACGCGAGTTTGTGGCGACCTATGGCAATCGGCTCGATGCGCAGGGCCGCGCGATCAAGGACCTGCAAGAAAGCCAGCTTCCCAAAAGCTCGATCGAACAGGAACTCGATACACTGCGCGGCGAAAACGCGCGCATGCTCAGCGATGGCCAGGCCGCAATCGATGCGATCTCAGCTGAAAATGCGGCCCTTCGTTCGGAGCTCGAAAGTGCAAGAGCCAATCCGCCCATTGCGCCGGTCACCTCAATTGCTCCGCCTCAGCCTGGCTCCAATCCAACGGCATTGGAGCCAGCACCGCTTGCCGAACCCAAGGCAAGCTTGCTCAGTTTTACAAGCGCGACCTCCGAACCTGCGCCGAGCACTGAAAGCAACGGATCACCCCCGCTGCTTTTGGAAGCGAGCAGAGATTACCTGCCGCCCAACAGCTACGCGCCAGCGACGGTCATCGTCGGGGTCGATGCGTCTACGGGCGTGACCAGTCAAAGCGATCCGCTCCCTGTGGTGCTGCGCATCACTGGCCCGGCGCGCTCTGTCCTCAAAGGCAATCGCCTCCTCACCACCGATTTGACCGGTTGCCTCGTCAATGGCGCGGCGCGCGGCGATCTCTCGGCTGAGAAAGTCTACGTCAAATTAGCGCGCATGACCTGCGCGCAGCCAGGCGGTCGTTATGCGGTAAGCGAGGTCAAAGGCTTCATCGCCTTTGCTGGCAAGTCCGGCGTTCGCGGTCGCGTCGTAAGCCGCGAAGGCAGTCTTGTAAGCCAAGCGCTGCTCGCTGGGATTGTCGGCGGGTTTGGCCGGGGCTTTTCCGCCAACGCCAATGGCATTTTCGCCGGCCGTGTCGGCGAGGATGGCCAGCGCGGCGCACTTTCCCCCACCGACATTCTTGCAGGCGGTTTTGGCCAAGGCGCTGGCGAAGCCGCCGACACCGTCAGCCAATACCTCATCGAACGCGCCGAACAATACCAACCCGTCGTCGAGATGCCGACCGGCATCGAAGTCGAAATCGTCTTTCTCGACGGCGTCCATGTCAGGAGCCCCTCTCAATGAACTTTCACGATTTTCGTCCCGGTCTGATGACACGGGCTATTCATTTCTCGATTGCAGCAGCGAGCGCCGCTGCCGTGCTCACCAGCGGTGTCGCTATGGTGACCGCCATCCCGGCCCATGCCGCGATTGCACGCGATGTCAGCCAGGCGCTCAAGCTCCGGCTGCCAAAAACGCCGATCGATGCGCTTGATTGCAAGAGTTTTGCGCCCTGGTGCGAAGTGGTTTCAGGCGACACGCTGTTCTATATCGACGAGGCGGCGCGTTATCTCTTCGTCGGACGGCTCTATGATCTTGAAAAACGCCGTGATGTAACAGCCACTCGGCTGATCGAGCTCAACCCCGATCTTCTGGCCGCAGGAGCCGCGCGCGCCGCTCGAGGCGCTGATAGCGCGGATCAAAGCCACACAGCGAAAGCTGCGAAATCCAAAGTCGATACAGCTGGCCTTCCGAAAGACGGCGCAGTGCACTGGGGCAATCCCAGGGCTGAGAAGCTAATCGTCTTTTCAGACTTTCAATGCGGCTATTGCCGCCAGCTCACCGGCGCCCTCAAAGACACAGGCCTTTTCATCGAAGAACGCCCGATCTCGATCTTTGGCGCATCAAGCCGCCGGATGGCTGAAGGCGTGCTCTGCGCGCGTGATCCCGCCAAAGCGATGCATCAGGCTTATGCCGGGCAGACACACCCAATACCCTCGAGCTGCGATGTAAGCGAGGCGCTAGATGCCAATGAGGCCTTTGCCAAAGCCAATGGCTTTTCCGGAACGCCCGTCATCGTTCGCGCGAAAGATGGTGCAGTGCTTCACGGCTACCGCGATGCGCAAACGCTGATCCGTTTTGCCAAAGGCGGAGCAGACCAATGAGCCGGCGCACCTACAAGCTTGCGATCTTTGCTGGGCTCGCTGTCACAATCAGTGGCTGCGCAACTTTGGGCAGCAATGTGAGCGGTGATTTCGCTTGCCGCGCGCCGGGTGGCAGCTGCGCGCCCACATCGGCGATTGATGATGCCGCGACCAAGGCGAGCCTGCCTCAACAACCTGTCACTCAGGTCACAGCGCCAAGCAGCGACCGCAAGCTGCGTATTGTAGTCGCTGCGCGGCGTGATGCCAGCGGACGTGAGCACGAAGCGCGCGTTGTCCATGTGCCTTTGCCCGAGCCGCCGCATTCGGAGTGGCGAGCACCTCTTTCAACGGGCCAGGTTCTTCGCGCGCTCGGCCGTGCCAGCCAAGGCACACAGCAAGAGCAACCCATTGCTCCACCTTCCAGTTTTACCCCGCAGCAGCTCCCGGACGTTCTGGTTATCCCCTCCCAGACTTCTCCGGAGCTGCCCGGCGCGAAAGCGCCGGCCGCAGGGGCACCCGGCCTTTCCCCCTCCCCAGGCCGGGTGCCCCAATCGCCAACAGATGATGGAGAGACGCTATGACCCTCTCACTAAGCTCTGCGCGCGATGCGCTTCTTTCAGGCCTGTTCGGCGATGCCAAAAAGGCCGACCAAACGGCGGCGCATTTTTCGCTTGAAATGCTGTCGGACTGGCTACCCTACCGCGTCTTCGATCAAGGCGCTGGGCTTTATCGCAACGCCCATTCGAAAGGTTTTGCGCTTGAAGTAACCCCGCTGATCGGTGCCGACGAACGCACGGGTGAAATCCTGGGCCAGTTCTTTTCTGAAAGTCTGCCGCGGGGCGCATGCCTGCAAGTGCTCAATTTCGCGAGCCCGCGCATCGGCTCGATTGTCGCGCCCTGGTTTGCTCCGCGTTACGAGCAAGGCGGCATCTATGAAGCGATAGCCAGAGCGCGCACCGACCGGCTTTACGATCTTGTCTGGCAATCTGGCTCAGAGCACGCGCCTTTCCATGCCCGCCATACAAGATTGATCATTTCGCTTGGCGTGCCAGTTCCAAGCAATGTGAGCGACGCAGAGCTTAGCGAATGCCGCAAGGGCCTGATGGGCATGCTCAATTCGCTGGGCCTTTCGTCAATCCCGCTTGAGCCCGCTGGGCTCTTGGCGCTGATCGATGAACTCACATCGCCCACCACGGCGCGCGAGCCTGAGACTACACATTGGAACCGCGAAGACACGCTCGATGCTCAAGCGATCCGACGCGATATCGAACTGGAAGTCGAAGATGATCGGTTGATCCTTCGGACCGAGCGCTTTCGCGAAACCGGGCGAAGCCGCGATGGCGTGCCGCAAATGGGCGAATGCTATCCCGACCGCTTTGACGTCCGCCATTATGGCGTGCGTTCGACACCTGAACGCTGGGCGCCGTGGGAATGTGCGCGCCTCATCGGTGATATGTTCACCGACAAACTGCGCTTCCCTTGCCCTGCAGCCACCATGCTGTGCCTGCACTATCCCGATCAGGAAGCAGCTAGCGCTCGTGCAGGCTATAAATTCATGCGTACGACCAGCCTTTCTGAAACGAAAAGCGCGCGCTTTCTTCCCAATCTCTCCCAGCAATCGGCCGAATGGAAACACGTTCAGGCCGAGCTCCAGGCGGGCAAGAAACTGGTCAAACTCTTCTACGGTGTCACCACCATCTCCCCGCTTGGCGAAGGCGATGCGCATGAGCGCACAATCAAGGCAATCTACAAAGCGGCCGGATGGGATTTGGCCGACGAACGCTTCCTGCAATTGCAAGGTCTGGTCGCTGCCTTCCCGCTGAGCCTTGCGGACGGCCTTGTCCAAGACATGGCGCGTCTCAAGCGCTTTCGGACGATGCTCTCGACGACAGCTGCCAATATCGCGCCGATGCAAGGCGAGTATCTCGGCGGAGAAATCCCGCATCTCTTGCTGCTTGGAAGGCGCGGCCAACCCTTTTTCTGGTCGCCCTTCGAGAACAATGCGGGCAATCACAACATCGCGATCTGCGGTAAATCCGGTTCGGGCAAGTCGGTGCTGCTGCAAGAACTTTGCACCGCTTTGCGCGGTGCCGGCGCGAAGGTTGTGGTGATTGATGACGGTCGCAGCTTTGAGCATTCAGTAAAGCTGCAAGGCGGTCGCTTTGTCGAGTTTACGCTCGCCTCTGGCTTTTCGCTCAACCCCTTCTCGATGGTCGATGATGCGCGCGCCGAGATCGACGAAGATTACCGGCTCGACTGCTTCGCTATGATCAAAGCGATCATTGGCCAGATGGCGCGGCCAAGCACGGCGCCATCGGACACCGAGCGTGGTCTGATTGATCAGGCTGTGACCCATGTATGGGATGCACTTGGGAGCGGCGGGGCCGTGGATGATGTCGCCCACGCGCTTCATTCAAGCGAGAACCAAGCGGGCAAAGAGCTTGCGACAGCGATTGCGCCCTTTTGCCAAGGTGGGAGCTATGCCGGGTTTTTCTCAGGCAAAGCCAGCTTTGCGCTCGAAGATGATTTCACCGTCTTTGAGATGAGCGATTTGGCGAGCCGCGAGGAACTGAGGAGCGTCGTTCTCTCGGCCATCATGTTCATGACCGGTCAGGCGATGACACGCAGCTCTAGGGCAACCAAGAAGCTGCTCCTCATCGACGAGGCCTGGGCCATGCTCAAAGGCGGGTCGATGGGCGAGTTTGTCGAGACTTACGCTCGAACAGCGCGCAAATATGGCGGCGCTCTTGCGACTGCCACCCAGTCTCTCAATGACTATTACAAATCGGATGGCGCGCGCGCCGCGCTTGAAAACAGCGACTGGATGCTTGTGCTCCAGCAAAAGCCCGAGACCATTGCCGATTTCCGGAAGGAAGCGCGGCTCGATATGGACGACCGGACCGAGACGCTGATCCGCAGCCTCAAGCGCTCGGGCACCGAATATAGCGAGATCTATGTGAAAGGTCCGGAAACAGAAGCGGTCGGAAGGCTGGTGCTCGACCCGCTCTCAGCGACGATCTTCTCCTCTGATCCGGATACCTATGCCGCCATCCAAGCGCATGTCGAAAACGGCATGCCGCTCGAGCGCGCGGTTGCGCTGGTCGCGGGCTTGGAAGGAGACAGCCAATGACGCTGGAAACCAACAGGCTTGTCGATCGCACACCAATGCCGATGAGAAAATGGGCACAGCGCACGCGGCGCTCCTTCAATTGGCTCGCGCTCTTTCAAGGCAGCTGCTTTGTGCTGGTCGAATGCGTCACCTTCGCAGCCAGCACCCTGTTGCTGGTGCTTGGCCTGCCGCTCTTCCTTTTTCTGCTGCTCGCAGGCTGGGATCTCACCACGCTGTTCGCGCAGCTTGGCAACTTGGCTGACCATTACCGGTCGGCAGAGCCGATAGCCCGGCACCTCTTTTCATCGGATTTGCAGATTGCCTTCCTCATCTGCGTCGGCACCCTCGCTCTCATCCGGATGCCATACTTCCTGCGCCGGCTTGAGCGCCGCCTCCATGAAGACGAGGTGTCCCATGGCTGAGGCAAACCACTCCCGCGCGCTGCTTTTCAAGCTCTTTGTCATGACGGCTTCCATCGCCGCTGTGCTTTGGGGCGCATGGATCACGCGAGAGATCACAAACGAACCACCCATCCAACGCATCGTCACAGTCCGGCTTGCCGAGACGATCGGGACATTTGTTGAAGAGGCTGCAAGGGCCGATGCCGATCCTGCCGCAGTCCAGGCGGCAAGCCTTGCCTATCTCAAAGCAGCGGAAAGCGCGGTTGACGATATGGGACGCGACGGGCGCGTCATTCTGGTTGCCGAAGCTGTGCTCGCAGGCGCGGCCGAGGACGCAACACCCGAGCTCGAAGCGCGCATCGCTGAAAAGCTCAAAGCGGGAGAGCGACAATGAATCTGCCTCTTCGCTTCAAGCGCCCGTTGCTGCTGACCGGCCTCATCCTCTTGCCATTCGCATGGGCACCGCTCGTTGCCTTTAGCAAGAGCCACGCCTTCCTCATCAATGCGAGCCCAAGCCTGCCCAATTGGGCGTTCTGGTTAGATAAGAAGACACCGATCACGCGCGGCAGCCTGATCTTCTTCGAGCCACCAAAAAGCGAGCTCGTCGAAACCCATTTTGGCCAAGAACCGCAGATGTTCGGCAAGCGCGTGCTTGGCATACCCGGCGATGTGGTTCGCCACAAAGGCGCGCAAGTCTTCATCAATGGGAAGCCCATCGCGACCCGGCTCAAGAAAACTCGCCTCGGCATTGCGCTCACCAAAGGGCCGGAAGGCGTGATCCCGGAAGGGTGCTTTTACGCCGGAACCAATCATCCGCGCGGGCTTGATAGCCGCTATGCCCAGATAGGTTTTGTCTGCGGCCAGCAGATTATGGGCAGCGGGAGGGCTATCCTGTGATGCGCGCCGTACTCCCTCTTATCGCATTTTCACTCGCCGTCCTGCCTACACAGGCACAAGCGCGTGACTATGGCCAGCGCGGCGCGCTCTTTCCGATTGTCGAGCGCGACCTGCTCGAACAGATTCACTCGCGGCTCGTTCAGTTGGAGAAGTCGGGCGAGACTGCGCGGCTCAATCAGGAATTGAAGCGGCGAACGATTGCGCGGGTCAATCGGCCCAATCCTGTACCCGGCCTCACCAGCGCGCAGGAAAGCCGCAATTGGATCTTCGATCCGACCATCACGCTCGCTAGTGATATTCGCGGAGCCCAGGGCGAGCTCATCCATGCTGCCGGAACGCGGGTCAATCCGCTCGACAGTGTGAAGCTGCGCGCTGACCTTCTGTTCCTCGATGGCGATGATCCAGCGCAGATCCGATGGGCGCTTGAGCAAGACTCAAAGGCGAAGCTGATCCTGGTCAAAGGCGCACCGCTCGAACTTATGAAAACCCGTCAGCGCCGCTTCTATTTCGATCAAGGCGGCAAACTCACGGCCAAATTCAACATCAAAGCCGTGCCAGCACGAGTGCGTCAGCAAGGGCGCATACTTGAGGTAAGCGAGATCGCTTTGCCAACGCGGAAGGTTCGGCCATGAGCAGTTTCCGCGCTTTCCTGGCTCTCGTGATCGCCTCGTTGTCGTTGGCCTTCGCTTCGCCCGCTTCCGCTGATGCCGGGCCGGGCAAATGCACCGGGCAATTCGTCAATCCGATCACCGATATTTGTTGGTCGTGCCTGTTCCCGATCTCGGTGGGCGGGCTAGAAATCTGGCCTAGCAGTCGGCCCGATCCCGACAATCCCGACCTGCCCGTTTGCCTGTGCGGTATCCGGCCCGGCATCGCGATGGGGTTCTGGGAGCCTGTCCGGCTTGCTGATGTCAGCATGAAGCCATGGTGCTTCGTCAATCTGGGCGGGATGAAGCTCGATCCCGGCTTCGATATCGGCTTTCGCTCGATTTCCGGGCCGTCTGCAATCGGCGGGGCAAGCCAGTATTATTCAAGCTGGCACGTCCACTGGTACGCCTATCCTCTTATCTATTGGATGGAGATCGTTGCTGATTTCCTGTGCCTCGAACCCGGCTCAATCGACATTCTCTACATCTCCGAGATTGATCCGCTGTGGCAGGACAGCGAGCTTACCGCGATCATCAACCCTGAAGCGGTGCTCTTCGCCAATCCGCTCGCGCTAGCCGCCTGCGCTGCCGACTGCGCGGCTTCGACCGCCAATCTTCCGCTTGATGAAATGTTCTGGTGCGCGGGCTGCCAGGGCTCGATGTATCCGATGAATGGCAATGTCTCGGCTTCGATCGGGCATGTCCAAGCTTCGCGGCTTGTTCTCTCGCGCTTTGCCTACAAGCTGCATCGCCAGCTCGTTTCATGGGGGACGATGGGCTCCAAGGGGCTTTGCGGCAAATACCTCATGCCGGTGATGAGAAAACAGCAATATCGGTTTCAAGCCACCAACCCCAATCCGGCGACCAAAGGCCGCTACGCCTGCCCGCCCATCGGGGCCTCAACCACCTTTCAATCCCCCGGACAGATGATTCCCGCCATTGGTGAAGACATGGGATATCTCGTCTGGCGCAAAAGGAATTGCTGCGCGCTATGAAACATGGCTTCCCGCTTTTCGCCATCACCAGTCTTGCGATCGCTGCAACTGTAGCTGTCGCATCAGCTCAGGATGCTTCACCCGAACTCGATCTTGCTGAAATCCGAGCGCGCGCAAGCGAACACACGAACGACGCCGAAGCGCTCGCCACTGCAGTACGGTCCAAAGCCGATGCTCTGGCGCAAGAAGCCAAACAAACCCAGCAAGAGGCAAATGACAATCGCGCTGGCTACGCCGCAACTGCGCAGGCGGCGTTGGATGAAGTTCCGCTTGATCTTGATGGGATGATCCGCGCGCAAGCCGATGCAGAAGCCGCGAGCCTCATTGAGACACCCAAATTCATCGCCTTCGCTTCGCTCAGCATGCCGGAAGCTTCGCTGAAAGCGCTGGTGCGAGACATGACCCAAGCGGGCGGTATCACTGTCATTCGAGGTTTCCCTCAAGGCGACAGCACAGCCTTCAAGCAGCGTCTCGCAGCAATCTGGAGTGATGGTGATGATGCCGGCGCGCTCGGCATTGATCCGCGTCTCTTTCGGGCTTTCCAGATCGAAGCGGCACCGAGCTTCGTCATGATCGCGAGCGATTTTTCTCCATGCGATGGATTCGACTGCACCGATGCCGTGCCACCCCACGACCGTGTCGCTGGCAATATCAGCGTGGAAGAAGTGCTCGAGACCTTTGCAGGCGGCGGCGGCCCCGGTGCTCGCCTTGCCCGCCTTCATCTTCGCCGCATGCAAGGAGAGCACATGTGATCCGGTCCCAAGACATCCAAGCGCTATTGTTTGCTCTGTCTTTGCTCGCGGTTCCGGCCTCGGCTCAGCAGCAGGAGGCCAGAAGCGATGGCAAAGCCTTTGGCGAGAGCCTGCGCGGTGAAGCGCAAGCTGCGAGCAAAGCTGAGCCGAACGCATCCGAGCTTCCCAATTTCGACCGCAACGCCGTGCGAAATCTCGAGCGGCTTGCTGACAATCCTGACCAGATCGAGGGAACAGCCACAGCTGCGTCGCGCAATCATCAAGGCCATCGCCTGGTGCGCGACAGCATGGCCAATCGCGCGCGCTTCGAAAGCGATGATATTGAATCGGTGATCGCCCGCAGTCTGGCAATCAATAAGGCACCGCTCGACTACACCAGCGGTATGTCGATCTCGGGTAGCCAAGGCGAATGCGTGCCCTTGCCGCCTGGCTCCGGGTCCGCTGGCACTTACACAGCAACATGCAACACAGGCACACGGGTCGAGCAAGCCCAGGGGCAATGCTCTGTCCCGCTAGTCGCAAGCGTGACCCAGCGCCAGCAATGGCACTATCTCTGCAACGATACTGGCATCCAACAAGGTCTCCCATGGTGCTCTACATTTAACAGCGGCTTGTGCCGCATCACCGGCTATCGACCAGGCCCATGTCTGCAGTGGTGGGATAACGGCTTTAACCGTTACTGCTCTGAACCGGGCGATCCTATCGCTGAGATTTCCTGCGACGCGCCTGACTCGCGCTACACGCCCTATGCGATCACCACGCAAGGCACGGTCGACGCCGCTCCAGATGAAACCCAGTGCCAGCCTTTTGCGGAGGATGGAGATTGCACACTCGATGCGGAAATCTGCACCGATGAGAGCCCGCGAACCCGAATTGTTGATGGAGTGGCTGTCACCCAGAGCTGCTGGGAATGGGAGCGAAGCTACACTTGCACATCACGCGAAGCGGCAAGCGATTGCTCGGATATCGAAGCGCTCGGCACCTGCCGCTTTGTGCGCGAAGAATGTATCACAGAGGAGCTTCCCTGTGAGACCTGGGAGCGCATCTACGAATGCCCACTTCCAGAAACCGAGAACTCACCCCAGTTCGTCTGCGATGGCGATGTCTATTGCATCGATGGAAGCTGCGAGACCATTGAGCGCACGCCCAATGATGAGTTCAAAGATGCGGTCACCGCGCTCAATGCAATGGATGAGGCGCGTGGGCAGTTCGATCCCAATACGCTGACGCTATTCCGTGGGACCCGAAACACCTGCTCTTCCAAAGTCTTTGGCGTGCTCAATTGCTGCAAAGGCAAAGGCTTTCCGCTGATCCCCGGCATCAGCTTGCTGGTCGCGCTTGGCTGCGACCGCGAGGAAGTGCTGCTCCATGAACGCGATGCGCAGGGGCTTTGTGCCTATGTCGGGACCTATTGTTCGAAGAAATTCCTCGGTGTCTGCCTGACCAAGAAGAAAGCCTATTGCTGCTTTGAAAGTAAGCTCTCGCGCATCTTGCAGGAACAGGGTCGCAAACAGCTCCCCAAACCATGGGACAAGCCCAAGCACGAGCAGTGCGAAGGATTTACCCTCGACGAGTTTGCGCAGCTTGATTTGAGCCTCATGGATTTCAGCGAAGTCTATGCCGAATTCACCGAAGCGGCGCGCCTCCCCGATGAGCTCGAAACGAGCATCCTCATCCAGCAAAAGATCGACGACTATTACGCAAGGGGCGGTCAATGATGAGCGTAGCATCACGGCTTGCGCTAATCCTCATCTCGGCAGTCTTGAGCGCAGTGCCAGCAAGCGCACAGCGAGTTGAGAGCACCGAGAGAAGCACTGCAGCAGACACGCTCTACTGCCAGGAGCGCAAGCTCGGCTATTGGTTCTATTGCGCCAAGCCGATCCCCAAAAACGAGGCACAGCAAGAGGTAGAACCGGAGCAGAAGGCGATACCAGCCACCCAAGAATTGGAAGCAATTACCAGCGAGCTGCGCGAGTTGAAAGCGCGCGCGATCCTCTATCCGACGAGAGGCAATGTCGCAGCGTACATCCGCTTCCAGCGCGCGCAGCTCGATCGTGCTTCGCTCTTCTCCGACGTCTGGCAGCGGGCCATCTGGCAGGATCCCGAACTCGATTACACGCTGCAGCGTCCTGTCGGAGCGGTCGCTAAAAAACAGTGGCAGGATGTGCGCGCGGCCGAGCGTGACAGCGTGATGACGCGGCTCTCGCAGCGCTATGGCATATTTTATTTCTTCAGCGCGACGTGCGGCCCGTGCGAAGTGATGAGCCCGATCGTTAAAGGCGTCGCCAGCCGCTGGGGGATCACCGTACGCGCGATCTCTACCGATGGCGGACCGTCAAGGCATTTCCCCGACTACAGGGTCGAGACCAATCAAAGAGAGCGGATGGGCCTTGAGACCAAAGCAACGCCCGCTTTGGTCTTGTGGGACAGCGAGGCCAAACGGCCGATCCCGATCGGATACGGCGTGCTGTCCGCTGATGAGCTGCAAGACCGTATCTATCTCCTCACCTCAAAGGAAGCCGGACATGATTACTAGCATCAGAAACGCTGCGCTCGGCCTTGCTGCTGCCAGCATGATAGCCTCGCCTCTTGCGGCAAATGTCGGCGACAGCATGGACCGCTTCATGGATGATATGGGCGCGGCGGCCAACGTCACTGGTCCAACCGCCTTCGAAGGCCAGTCCGCAGGCTACTATAGTCTGGGCAATGTGTGGACGCGATTTCCGCAAAAGACGACCAATATCGCCAATCTGCAATTGCCAAGAGCGCGTGCGGGGTGCGGCGGGATCGATATCTTTGCGGGCTCCTTTTCCTTTATCAACGCAAGCGAGATGGTCGCGCTGATGAAGGCAGTGGCCAACAATGCAGTCGGCTTCGCCTTCAGCTTGGCGATCGATACCGTCTGCCCTGAATGCAATAAGATCATGCAGGAGTTTAGCCAAAAGGCTCAGCTCATGAACAATCTCTCGATCAATTCCTGCGAGATGGCGCAGGGACTGGTGGGAGGCCTGTGGCCCAAAGGTGATTTGGCCGACAAAGCGATCTGCGAAGCGATCGGGAATTCTGAAGGCATCTTCACCGACTATGCCGCTGCCAAGCATGGCTGCGGCACGCGAGGCCAGCGCGCTTCCACCAATGAAAGCGCCAGTACTGACTATGCCGACGTCAATCCCGGTGTAGCGCGCAACTACACCTGGCACGTCCTTAAAGAGAGCGCCTTCTTCAACCCCAGCGGCACTTTCGACCGCGAGCTCGCCGAATACGCCATGACGCTGATCGGCACGGTTATCTACGTCCCGCCCAAGGATGACGAGCCGGGCAAGTTTGTGCCCTTCGCGGGCGATGCGTCTTCGACGCTGGTGAGCGCGCTGCTTGATGGAACCGAAGGCCAAAGCGTGCGCGTGTTTCGCTGCGATGAAACCGATCTCTGCCTCAATCCCACCTTCCAGCAGATGAGCCTGTCAAACGCCAAGGCGATCCGACCACGGGTGGCGCAGCTCATTGGCAATATGGTCGATGCGATCCGGACGGACACGGCCATCGGGAATGCCGAAAAGGAGCTGCTTCAGGTCGCCTCGATCCCGCTCTACAAGATACTAACTGTCCAAGCCGCCTATGGGCGCGGCATGCCGACCGATGACCGCGACACGCTGGCTGAGATTGCAAGCGTCGACCTGCTCTATGCAATCCTTGACCGGATCGTCTCGGAAGCTGGCCGTTCGATGGCGAGCTTTATTGCCGCTGACGAAGCCAAGTTGGCGATCTGGCGCGGACAAGTGACCGAAGTGCGTAGCAGTCTCATCCAGCGGCAAGCGACAGGCCAAGCCAAAGTCTCTGCGATCATGCAGATCATCGAGAAGACAGCGATGATCGAAAACGCGCTCGCCGCGTCGATGTCACCGTCCATGTCGGCTGCGCTCGACTGGTCGCGCGGCCTGCAATCGCGCTCGATAGTGCCCTGAGGCAAAGACAATGGTTGAGATCTTCACCACGGGCGGCGGCGAATACATCGTCAATGTCCTGAACGCCGTAGCCGCTTGGACGGGTGCCGGAGGCTATAAGAGCCTGATTCAGGTGGCGCTCGTTATGGCTATGACGCTGGCGGTTATAGTCGTTGCATTCAATCAGAATTGGCGCGCTTGGCTCAACTGGTTCCTGGGAGCGACACTCATCTATATGTGCCTGATGGTGCCGCGCATGGATGTGCAAGTGACAGACCGCGTCAATCCCAGCCTGGCTCCTGCGACTGTCGCCAATGTTCCGCTCGGCCTTGCACTTATGGCGAGCTTCACCAGCCAGATTGGCGATTATCTAACGCGTTCGGCTGAGACCGTGTTCGGGCTGCCCGATGACCTCAATTATTCGAAGAACGGTATGATCTATGGCGCGCGCTTGCTTGAGGCCACGCGATCCTTACGCATCGCTGATCCTGAATTTGCAACCAATTTCGATGAGCATGTGCGCCAGTGCGTGTTCTATGATCTGCTGCTTGGCCGCTATTCGATGAAAGAGCTCTCAGAAAGCGATGACATCTGGGCAACGATAGCGCCGGGCAGCCCGGCGCGTGCGCAGAAGTTCCTGACCCGCCAAGGCGATGACAGCGTCACAGCCAATATCGTCACCTGCCGTGAGGCCTACACAAGCCTATCTGGCCAATGGGCGAGCATGATCGATGAGATGACGCTTGTGGCCGGCCGCCAGCTCTATCCGAGGCAAACCGAAGCGCTCGCTAAAGCCAAGCTCATCGCGGACTTGCCCGTTGCTTACCAATATCTGACAGGCATTTCGAAGGATGCGAGCAGCATCTTTCGCCAGGTGCTGACGATCAACGCGATGAATCAGGCCATGCATGGCTTTGCCGGATCAAGCGGCGCTTCAAGTGTTGATGCGTTTGCCCAGACCCGAGCCGATATCCAGACCGAACGCACCTATTCCTCAATCGCCCATAATGCGATGAAATGGGTGCCGATCCTCAACGTCGTGCTGACGGTCGTCTTCTACGCGCTCTTCCCCGTGCTTTTTCCGCTGTTCCTCATGCCAATGACCGGGCCGATCGAGCTGAGAGGCTATGTCACGGGATTCTTCTACCTCGCCGCCTGGGGACCGCGCTTCGTCATCCTCCACATGATCCTGATGCTCAATGGTGCAGGCGATGTTGCGGCCGCTGGCGGCGCGAGCGGGCTCACGCTCGCGACCTTCTCGGGAATGACCGACGTCAACAACGATATCGGTATTCTCGCCGGTTATCTCGTCGCCTCGATCCCGTTCCTTGCCGGCGGCGTTGCGCGCGGCGCCATGTCGATCTCGGGCCAGGCTACAAGCTATCTCAATCCGAGCCAGAATGCGGCCGAAGAAGCGGCGCGTGAGGCAAGCACGGGCAATGTCTCGCTGGGCAACACCAATCTCGACAATTCGAGCGTGTTCTCCCGGCAGTTTGCGCAAGGCAGCCTCGCGCCCAACATTGCCTATGGGGCTGCGCAAGCCCGTGTTCTTGGTGAAAGCGGCACGCAGACCACCAGCTTCCCGCAGGCCGAGTTCGCAAATGTCCCGACTTCGAGCTATCCGTTTACGCCAACGCTGGGTCAGGATTTCTCCAGTAGGCTATCGACAATGGCGAGCGAGAGCCGCAGCCAAAGCGAGACCTTCTCCAATCTTGCTCAACAATCGACAAGCTCGGCGGTCACTCGCTTCAGCGAGCTGCGTGATGCCTATACACGATCCAGATCGAATGAGACCGTCAGCGGAACATCAACCAATGACAGCATTGGCCGGACTTTCAGCGAACTCGACAACGCGTCCAACACACTCCAGCAGCAATTTGGCCTATCACGCCGGGCATCGGACGACATAACGGTCTCATGGTTCCTGAATGGCGATGGCGGTTTAGGCGGCAAAGGCGAGCGCGGGTCGGTCGCAGGTAGCTTGGGCCTCAAAGGCGGACGTAATCAAACTTGGACTGACAGCGATATCGGTATCGCCTCTGAAGATCGTTCGCGCATCGAAAGCGCATTGAGCCAAATTTCAGAAAGCCAGAATTGGTCAAGCTCAAGAGAAGGCTTCTTGCGCGAGACGAGCTCAAGCTCAGAAGCGCTTGTCTCGAGCAGTGCAGCGGGCGTTTCAACTTCGCTGACAGAAGCGCAAAGCTATACGGTCGAAGCGCGGCGCGCTGAGGAGATAGCCAATCGGCTTGAGAACCAGGCGAGCTGGTATGAAAGCGCCAATGCAGCCGGGACCTTGAATCTAAGCCAGGCCTACCGCGAATGGGGCATGGCTGAGATCGATGCCAATCGGGATTATTACGGCCAAGCGCGCTTTGATGACATCGATTTCCAGATGAGCGCGCAGGGGCACCAACTGCAATCCCGCTTTGTGGAAAGCTACGCTGACGGTCTCAATGATGAGATCACGGGCGAACTTGTTCTACCTGATGGAGCGCCGGTGACTCGGCCCAATGTCGGAAGCGCAAGCGGGGTGCGCGGCTCGGTTCGGCTTGGCGGCGTGCTAAGCTCGTTGGAAGAACCTTCAAATGCCAGAGATGAGATCGCAGGGGACGTTAGTCAGAGGCAAAGCGAAGGCTCTCGAAGCATCGAACAAAGAAGAGGGAAGCTTGATCGAACCACAGGAGACGCACGTGGTGCGTCTGCCGAAGCGGCCGACGATGTGAAGGAATGGTAGGTCAGATCAAACCATCATAGATGATGACAAAAATGACGAAGGCAGCGAACAAGAGGCCGAAAAGGACCAATCCTGCCTTTCCCCATGGATCAGCCCAAGTCTTCTTCCAGGTGTAGGATGTCAGGCGATCCTCAGCGATAGCGCGGTCGATTTCGCGAAAGCCCTCCCAATCGCCTTTACTCTCCGGCGGAGTTTTGTCGGAATTGCTCATAAGTCAGCGTCCTTTCGCCAGAAACCAAAGCCCCCTCTGCTTTCGAGCCAAAAGTGTAAGCCAACTTGTACGAAGCTCAAAATCTTGCCGATAATCAACTGGACTCAGGGTCTGTTGGTCAAACCATTCGGGCCTTTGGCGCAATGCTGCTGGGAGATTGAGGGACGCCTGCTCTCAGGCGTATTCAGATAGGCATTGAGTCGCTCAATGGTTCTTCGGCGTGGTCTGCGACCCATCCTCAAATCGAGCACAAATCGGGGATCGCCCACGGCGCGTCTTCCAAAACGCGTTGCCGAAATGTGATTTTCTTTCAGATGCCTTTCGATCCGTTCCAGCAGCGTCATACCTTTCTCACTCCGACTCGCAAATCCCTTGTGTTCTTGGTATGTTCTTACTAGGATGATTTCCGCGAGTCTAGGAAGAAATCCTACGATCAATCCTGAAGGACCACACAAATGGAACATGTTAGAGAGGAACTTGAGCGGCTGATCACCCAAGGCGGATACGGCTACGCGGCGGTTTCAAGGCTGCTTGGACGTAATCCAAGCTATATCCAGCAATTCATAAAGCGCGGATCGCCTCGTATCCTTGACCCCGAGGATCGCAAGACACTTGCAAGCTTCTTTGGGGTCGATGAACAAAGGCTCGGTGGTCCTGCTCAAACACCAATGGATGGAATGATCGAAGTTCCCGTTCTAGACGTGGATGCCTCAGCCGGCTTCGGCGCTATTGCATCGAATGAGACCAGTTACACGCGCTTTGGGTTTGACGAGAAATGGCTCAGGAAATTGACCGGCGCTAAGGGCGCAAGCCTTTCAATCGTAAGCGTTCTGGGAGATTCGATGGAGCCCACACTTAGCGATGGCGATGAGGTTCTGGTCGATGCCTCCGATCATGGCGCAAGGCTGCGGGATGGGATCTATGTGCTGCGCTCCGACGATACGCTGGTTGTAAAGCGCATCGCCATCAAGCCCGGCGCGAAGCAGATAACAATTTCCAGTGACAATCCCGCCTATCCTTCATGGGATGATGTGGATCGTGAAGGAGTCGAGGTGATCGGCCGGGTCATTTGGTTTGGAAGGGCTCTATGATCTTGCTCGCTTGCGTCGTGATATGAGGTTATCCCTGGCAGCGAGGCAGGTTACCTAGCTAACTATGGGAACTTCCACATCGCGTTAATCCGAGGAGAAGCGACATTTTGTGGTGGCATCAGCTCCCTGGGATATGACTTGTCCGAAATATGTATACAAACTTCGGACAAAACCAGTCTGGTCTTTAGCTGGAAAGTGCGGGGCGCGTGAGAAAAGTGGGCCGTAAGCGGTCGTTCCGGTGTTGGGGGTGAGGCGCCAAATGCGGTCGTTAGCTCAATTGAACTTGACGGCTCTATTCTGTTCTGTGGCAGCATTCAGACTCGCGGTCTTATGCCATTTGGGACAGGCGGAAGGAACGGAGATTTGTGTGGCTGACTTAAGATCGTGGCCGCACCCTAGCAGCAGTTCGGATGTCAACGGCATTAGCGGCGCTTGCCTGCAGGCTTTGACGCATTTCCTGGAAGATCGGCCTGACAGCTTCCGTGTCCTTGAGGGTAAGTATGACGGCAAATGGCACACCCTCAGTCGGGAAATTGCTTTCAGCTCGAACCAAACTTGAGACCTCTAGACGCCATTCGCTGCTGGTGCCTTTCGAATTGAAATTGGATTCGTATTGCTTGCTGGGCCACCACTTAAGACCGTGGTTGATCAAGGCTCTTTCTGGGATACCGAGATCTTTCGCATTTGGGAGATACTTCGGACTAATACGATCAAGATAACTAGGCTGGCCGTCTTTTCTCGATCCATCAGACCGCTGCCGGAGTGCCGCGTCCAAATTGACTCTCACAAACTCGGCTCCGAACGCCGGGTCGAGAGGAGGACTATAGACCAAAGTCAGTTTGGCTGAACCGCTACAGGCACCCGTAGCGCTATCAACGAGCGATGCAGGCCAGCTGAATGGGAACCTCAAGATTGCTGGCCTACGTTCACCAACTGTAAGTCTGCTCTGAAAGACCAAAGTGATCTCGTGGTCGCCAGTTTCCAGCATCAAGCCCGAATTGGTGGGACGTCCAAAGCCTGCAAATTGACGGTCGAGACGACCTTTGATTCCCCGGCGAGTGAGCGGATACGGGGTTTCGGCTGTGTGTAGAAGCATGGCCTTCAAAGCTTCAGTCGAAAGGCTTCCTCGAGTTGCAGTATCGATACCTGCCAAAGTCCGTGCAACAAGGGGCGCCGCGTAGCTTGTTCCGGTCAGATTGACGAGATTCCCATCAGCATCGACTGATTTAAGGCCGGAGTTTTCTCCAACACCAACGCCAGCGCCACCGTACATCGCAATGTCGGGCTTCACCCCGACTTGAAGACCAGGTCCGCGTCGTGTGTAGGTTGTAGGAGCATCGACCAAGTGTGTAGTGCCAGGCGGATTGAGCGCTCCATCAGAAATGCTTCTCACACTTTCCGCTGGCTTCATTATGGTGTCGGGCTGAGTACGGTTGGCGAAGTATTTCACAACTTCTCCCGGCTTTTCATGCCAAGGTGCACGTGCCTCCTGCTGTGAAAGATTCCCCGCTGAATTCACAAAAATGACCCCATGCCGATCAGCGATCTCGTCAAGGCGAGCTGCATAGATGCTGTATCGATGCGGCTCGA
>CALCCG010000110.1 GCA_937899785.1 uncultured Erythrobacter sp.
GACAAGGAAGTGTTCGAGGAAATGGGGCTGGATTGGGTAAAGTGATGGGCAACTAACATCGACCGTTTTGGAAATGGACTGATAAGCCGACCTTCCGCTAGCGACCCACAATCAGCCATAAACGCCAGGCGCTTTGTTCGCTAAAAGCGGATGCAGTTTGCGCTTGCCGCTTAGGTCGTAATTGGGGGTGAACGCGGACGCTGCGACATCATCTTGCATTTTGGGCGGAATTGCCCAAGCCAATCAAAAATAGGTTGTAATAGAAGGCACTAGACTGCCGGGCTTGACCAAGCAAAGAGCTAATACACCGACCTTGGTGGCAAGATGTCGGCGAAATCTCGACCATCCTTGAGAAAGCCCATTTTGCGGAACGTCGAAACCAACGCCTGGATCTTGGGCATCCGGTGAATGTCCACGTGGGTCACGAGCCAAAAGTTGACATCCCATTCGGGGTTGCTGGGCACAATCTCTATCATGTTCGGGAAGACCCGCGCCTTCTCGATCGGCAGGAAACCGATTCCAATGCCCTCTAGGATCGCAGACATTTTCGCGTTCATGTCGTTGCTCATGAAGACGACGTTCTTCGGCTCGATCCGATCACGCAGCCACTGGAAGGGAGGGAACTTCTCTTGGCCCAGAACGCGCGACACAAATCGGTGATTACGGAAGTCCGCCGGATCAGCGGGCCGACCGAACTGTTCAACGTAGCTTTCATGAGCGTAGAGCGCGGAGCGTACACTTGCCAGAGGAAGCATCACAGTGTCGTCCATGTTCTTGTATGGCCCGGATCGGATTGCGATGTGGGCTTGGCCCACCTCCAGCCTGGCAACACGTTCGGAAATAACGTACTTGACCCGGACATCGGGATTGTCGAGCTGATATTGCTTTAAGACAGGCGCAAAAGTTGAGAGCAGCATCTCGGTCGAGGTCACGATGAGATTCCCCGAAGCGGCGTTTGATTGTCCCTCCATCCGGCCCTGGAAATCGGCAAATGATGTTTCAGCTCGTGCCGCGAGATCGAAGAGGCCCGTGCCGAAATCCGTGGGCGTATAACCGTGCCGGTGTCGTTGAAACAGTTTGGCCGATAGCTCATCTTCCAGAGCGTCAATGTGCCTCATGACAGTGGCGCGGTGCAATCGCAGCTTTTCGGCCGCGGCGCTGACAGTGCCCAACTTGGCAACGAAGTAGGCAGATCGGATCTCTGTCCATCGATCCATGGTTTTTACTCTGTACACGCGGTAGGGCACTGCCCGTTACGCGCATTCTCCTATCAGTTTGCCCGTGGGGTTTTCAACAATGACGCCCTGTGTTTTGGGCTCTGGCCGCTCCTGTGATTGGTAGCGTAGTTCCCGACTCGCATACAATCAATGCAAACAGCCAGACTGCTTTCGGCGCCCTAATTTGGCACGAGATTGTACCCCAGGCAGGTTCTCTACGACCCCATCGCAAAACCGCCCGCTCAGGATCGCAGAAGGCTCAAGCAAAGGATGGTTTGAGCGCTCAGGCGTTTTGGGAACCTCCCGCATCCACCTTATTGGATGCATACCAAGCCCAGAAGGAAAGAACGATCGCGGTGCCCGAGACGATTGTCATCGAAGATCCTGGAAAGAATGTTCCATACCCCCCAAGGTCGATAAAGACGAAGTAACCAACATCCAACAAGCCCCCGACCATAGCGGTCACCCAGATTGCCGTGGTGTTTTGCTTCCAGATGAAGGCCGCACCGATAATGGTGACAGCGCCCACCCAGAGCAGATTCCAGCCATGTTGATTGAGAACCGCTTCGACAGCGGGGTGATAATCGGCAGCCAACTCGTCTGGATTCACCGCTGCGGCAATGCCCTGAAATCCGGTCGTTGCATCAACGCCGATGGTAACGATCCCCCCGAGAACGTGTACAATCCCCCAGATGATCCAAAGTAGCGCTGAAATCTTGAGCGCTAATGATTGTGAACCTGTCATCCCATTTCCTCCCATTGCCCTTGGATGAGCGGTGATTTCCGACGCAACCGGGCTTGAGCGCCCGATCGCTTAGAAGCGAGAGACTATGGTCAGCGACTGAGCGTTCTTGTGACCCGTAAGTCGAACCGCGCGGTGACACTCGCTCAGATCCAGTTGGCAACACTCTCGCTTAGACGGTGAGCCACAAAGCAAAACTCACAAACGGGAGAGAAGACTACAGGTGCGCCCTCGCGAGCCCATCGTCAGTCCTCAATCGCCTTGCTCTTACTGCCAAACGGACGCCTCCAAAAACCAATCTTCGATCCTTCGTCCCTGATAGGCGGACGCGGAGACCGCTGCCATTCTGCATTCTTGCACACCCCAAGTGCGCCATTTGGTCTTCAAAATGGGGCCAGTCCGAATGATTCTCTTACGCGCAAAAATGGAGGATCATCATGAAGAGCATTCAAGGCTTTGCTGCGGTTATTGGACTTGCGGTCACATTGGTCAGTTCGCCCTTTGAACCGCTCTGCGCGCAGGATGGCGCAGATCCTGAGTGCGATGAAGAATGCCAGGCCGGGCGCGACGCCCAAGACGTCACAGCCGCGGTCAATGGTGTGTTCCTAAGCAATGCAATCGGATTTGGTCCAAGCGGCGATGACACATTCTACAACTTTCAAATCCAGCCCATCGCTACAGTTGCGCAAGAGGAATGGGGTGATCTGATCATCCGCGGGATCACGCCGGTCTTCGGCGTCCCCGTACCCAGCACCACACCCGGCCAGCTCAACACGGAATGGGGCCTGAGCGATACGATCGTCCAGGGTCTCTATGTCCCGCCGGGACAAGATGGACTGATCCGGTTCGGCGTCGGCCCCCAAGTCGCTCTGGCCACCCACACCGAATCCGCGACACAAGGATCAGGATGGGGAGGCGGGATCGCTGGAGGGGCCTTTGGCTTTGCGGGTGATTTGGCCTTTGGCGGAATCGCAAACCACCTTTGGGGCGAGGACGGGTTCAGCACAACGACGGTCCAGCCGATCATCTATTACAATCTAGAGACGCCGGGCATTGGCCCTTGGTTTGTCGGCTACAACGCGCCGATAACTTACGATTGGAACGCAGAGAGCGGCGACGCTTGGGAGGTGCCTCTTGGTTTGACGGTCGGCAAAACATTTGTCCTTCCATCAAAAGACTCACTCCAGTTCGCAGTTGGCGCGTATGATCTCGTCGAAACCTCGGCAAACGGTAACGATTGGCAGCTCAGGTTCTCGATCAACGTGCTGACGAACTAGGAGTCGTCTAAGGAATGATCAAACAAGGCCCCAAACCAGGAGGTTCCAAGTGAGCCATTCATATTCGCAACGCTCACACACCTGGCAGTCGCAAGTCTTTCATGTCGGCGATATCGAAGTCTTGAGGCCGTTTCCTTCGGCCTTGGCTCAGTCGATCGGTCCATTCGTCTTTCTCGACCATTTTGGTCCCATCGCCGCCCCAGGTGGAAAACTCCCAGCCCATCCCCATGCCGGCATTGAGGTGGTGACCTATCTGATCGATGGTGCAAACGAGCACACCGATAGCTTGGGAAACGTCGGACGAATAGGAGCCGGTGGAGCGCAGTGGATGCGCGCGGGAAGCGGCGTCATTCATGCCGAGCGAAATTTGCTTGAATTGGCCGATACGATGCATGGTATTCAGCTTTGGGCTAGGCTCCCAGTTTCGCGGCAAGACTGCCCTCCTGACTACGAGGCTATTCAAGCCCAAGACGTTCCGACCTGGAAAAGTGGTGAGGCTGAGTTGCGGCTTTTGTCGGGTCAGTTCGAAGGTCGTGTCGGACCTATCCCCTTTGCGCTGAGCGCCTTTGCGCTGCACGTTTCGCTATCGGGGTCAGATGTCCTTGAAATTGAGCTGCCGAGCTCGGAACACGAATATGGCGTCTATGGTATAGCCGGTAAAAGCGTGATCTTCGACACAGTCGCAGAGACCCTGAGCACTGGCACGATGCACCGCATCGCAAGGACAACGCGAACCGTAAGCGTCTCCGGCAGCGGAGGAAGCGAAGCCGACATACTGATCATTGGCGGCGAGCCAGCGCCGACGCCGTTGCACTTTGGCGGACCGTTTGTCTTCGACACGCGAGAAGCGATCCTGGACGCTGAGCGCCGCTTTCGGGAGGGCGAAATGGGGACCCTTGACGGCGTCCCTTTCTGATCCCATCAACGCCATTTCGACCCACTGATCAGACAGGCTTGAATGCGAAACGGCCTGACGGCCTTTCGGCCATCGTTCTCGCGACAGCTCACCTTCACGGTGTCGGCCAACGTGTCCGCGCGCTAGAACCTTTGCGCCCTTCAAAGTGTGAAAATCCGCACATCCGAAGTGAAATTGTTCGCGTTGCCAGCATGCTGAGATAGCGATCTAATCCCGCTCATGGACGCAACATGAGGGGAATCGAGATGCAAGATCGATCGCAAGCCGTTCGAGCCAACCCGGCGCATGCCGCGCCATGGAGATATTGGTCACGCCGCCTGAAAAAGGCGAAAGCGCTGCCAATCCTTGGCGTTTCCATTCTTGTCTGGGCCATGGGCGGCCTAGTTGTCACCGCGACAGCGCAAACCGTGGCTGATCCCTCGGGAAAGCCGACCAAGTCTCGCGACCAAGAGATGACTTTCCTTCAGCAGGTGCCAAGGGAGTTTGAAACGCACATCTTTGTGAGCGACGAAGAAGGCGCTGAACGAGCACGGCAGATCATTGAGATTTATCGGATTTTGACGAGTGATCCGACGATCGAGAAGGTGCGTGAATATGTGTCGGATGACTACATTCAGCACAGCACGATGCTACCGAATGGACCAGGGCCACTGGCGTCGCTGTTTGCCAGTTCGGCCGCCCAATACCCTTCAGCCATCGACGTTCACAAAGTCGCTGTCGTCGGCGATTTTGCCATAGCGCATGTGAATTTTCGCAATCTGAGCACGGCAGATCCCGCGGATCTCGGGATCGCCGCAGTCGACATGTATCTGTTCGGGGAGGATGGCAAAATCGTGGAGCATTGGGACACGCTTCAAAACGTCCCGACGCATTCGGCAAATCCCAACACGATGTTTTTAAAGCTCTATGAGGGAGAAGGCAAATGAGCCGCGTCCGACTGATTGTCTCATCGATTGTGCTGGCGCAAACGCTCAATCTGGCTAGCGCATCGGCACAAAGCACTCCAGCTGCGGCTCCTCCTCCCGCCCCTGCGGCTGACCGAAAAATGCCGTTCTACGATCGCCACAAAATTGACATCAGCAACACGCGCGACCTCTATGACGGCGTGTTGATCGCGGACGCGATCATTCACACCGACATGATGTTCGACTCACAAATCAAATGGAAAATGACGCTCTTTCAGAATATCCTGAATGGCAGCAATCATTTCCAGGCCAGGGCCGCGTATCAGCTATCGCTGATGGGCGTTGCGAAAGATGATATCCTGGCTATCTGGCAGCCGAATTATGTCGAAACCCTCGACGATCCTCGTCATAGGGCCGCGTTTGAGTTTGTTCGCCAAAACGCGCGGCTCCCATCCAAAGTGAATGCGGACACGCATGCCATGCTCCGCACTCATTTTATTGATCGACAGATCGTGGAGCTGATCCAGCTCACGGTCGTCAACACAATCAACGCCGTCCACGACACCGTCACGCCCATCCCCACGGACCAAGAAACGATCGACTGGGCGACGACGAACCTTTCGAGCGTGGGCTGGGAGTTGGGGAAAAACGCTTCCAGCAGTCCTGAGGAGCAACGAGCGCGCCCGTTCGTGGGCGATGCTATCGCCCAAGCGGCGGAGGAGATTCTTTCGCAATGGCAGCCCGAGAACCTTCGGGCGGTCAACCCCGAGTTCAAGACCGACTGGATCAATTATCTTACCGGCTACGATATCTCGCCGGTTACCTTTGACACGGACACAGATGGCATCGAAGATCCTTTTGACCACTTTCCGGACGATTATTCGCGCTGGCTTAAGCCGGGCTTGAACGACGAGAACCAGCCTCCCGCGAACACTCCCCCCTTCGATGTCTCAGCCTACGATTACCAGTACTTCCAGCCCGCGGTTGTGCCGAAGACCCGCTACCCTTTCAGCGATCGGCACAAGCTTGACACGGAATGGCTTCGTGCGACGTCGATCGGGACGTCGTACTTAGAACAATCCTACTCTGCCAAGGACCGCGCGTTCGATGTGAATTTCCAAGAGGATCTGTTCTTCGTTTTCATGCTCGCCAGCGGTTGCACCCACTGCCAGGTTCATGGCGCGTACGGTGTCTACTACACGGCCGAGGAGGACTACCTGCAAGGCGTGATCCCCGTCGACGAGCGAGGCCCGGTGATTGACCGCATCCACGCGCTGATGGACTTTGAACGTTCCGATCTGTTCTCCGACGCGGAGAAGGCCGCTTTCCGTCTCGCCCGCGACGCGGCGACACTGCCCGGGCGGGTGACGGCGGCCCATATAGAGGAGCTGCGCCGCCACTACACCGATCGGGAAATCCACGAAATCCAATCGGCGATCATGGCGTGCGCTTGGCTGTCGCCGACCATGCAGGCCCAAGCGACGGTCACGGACAATCTTAGCATGACCTTTGCGCTGCGTTACCTCACGCCAAAGGGTTGGAATCCCGGGCCGCATTTGGGCACGCCAAATGAGCAGCGCCCCTATCACATGACGCAATACACCGATGCCTACGCCGTCAACATGTTTGGCGGGATAACATTCGATTGGGCGTCGGAATGGGTCGGCGACGACGTGCCTCTGGCTGTAGACAGTGATCGTGACGGGGTGGAGGACGCCTTCGACGGGTATCCTAACGATCCGACGCGATGGGAGGACACAGATCGAGACGGCGTCGAAGACAAAGACGATCCGGATATCGATGGCGATGGCATCCCAAACGAGCGAGAGATCGCGCTTGGGACCTTCCCGTACAAAGCCGACTCCGACGGCGACGGCCGGGACGATCCGACTGAGCTCGCAAATGGGAGCGATCCAGTCGACCCGTTCAGCCTCTAGAGTGCGCAGACCTCTTCCCGTGAGCCCAACGCCATAGGATGTTGCCCCACATATTGGAGGCGGGCTCACCCCCCGGCCGCTGCGCCGCTCCCGATTCGGCGCAGCGGCTAAGGGCATATGCAGCTATCGCCAAGGACGGCATGAGTTCGGTCCATAAACGCATTTGTTCATTCGGTTTGCTGACCACCAAGTCCCGGCGAACTCGGGGGCTACCCTCGGTTGAGTTCAAGTGAGAAGGAGTTACCACATTGGGTGTCTTCGAAAGCCAAAGTGAGGTGGCCAAGAGTTTGCGCGGAGTGCATCTGTATCACTTCGCTCTGTCGAACTGTTCTCAGCGTTGCCGCTTTGCGTTGGAATTGAAGGGCGTCAAATGGCACTCGCACCATCGCGACCTGTCAAAACGCGAGCACATCACCCCTGAGCACCTCGCGAGCAATCCTAACGGCGTGGCTCCAACTCTGGTTCATGATGGGGTGGTCGTCCTCGAATCCAACGACATCATCGACTATATCGATGAAACCTTTCCGGGCGTTGATTTCAAGCCCAAAAATCCGGCCGAGGCAAAGGCGGTCAGAGACCTGCTTGATTCATCTTCGCAAGCGCACACCGCCATAAAGGCCCTCAGCCACGAATACCTGATTTCCGCCCGACGACAGCAGATCAGCTTGCGCGACATCCATGACATGAAAAAGGCCGGCGCCAGCGACGAACTCATCGGTTTCCTGTCGGACTATTGCTCGAATGGAAAGGAATGGGCCGACCGTCTCGATGCGGCGCACAAGGATGCAAGAGCCCGGGTTTTGGAACTCGAAAGGCGTCTCAAGGTCACCGAGCGGTGGCTTTCAGGACCCGCTTTCGGGTTGGCTGATATGAGCTGGGCGGTGAATTACTACAGGCTGGCGCAATGCAGGATGTCGTTCCCGGATGCCCCGATGTATGAAGAGTGGGGCGCAAGTGTCGTCGAGATGCCCGCCTTTCAAACAGCGGTAGTCAACTACCGTCCCTGAACGATCGCAAGTCCGGCCAGGATCGAGGGCCTTCTCGGCTTTAGAAATTAAACTGCGCGATAGCCTGGAGGCGGACTCCGCTGCCTTCATCACCCGCAATGGTTTCGCGCGTCACGTAGACGACTTCGGCGCCCACGGCGGTGTTGTTGACCGGCGACCAATACAAATTGGCTGCGGTCTTGAAACTGAAGTCGAGGCTTTCTGGATCCGCAGCCAATCCCTGGTCAAAGTCGAAAAAACTCACATAGGCCGTCGAACGGATGCTGTCGCTCCACCAGTGCTGATAACTGACAAAGGCACCCAGAATTTCGGTGGCGTCCAGATTGCCCTCTGCGTCGACTACACCTTCCAGCCCTGCGTCGCCGAAGCCTGCGTATTGCTTGGCAAAACCGGAGCCATACTGCGCGCCGAACATGACGTTGTCGCCGCGGCTTATGGACGTGAGTGAAAGCTGCCCTGAAAGGCTGGCCGCTCCTGTAAGCAGCCGGTCATCGGACGATTGCAGCTCGACGCCGAGCCCCGAGAGGCGGATATGGCCCCAATCGCCTCGACGCTCGAGATAGCCCACAAGATTGGGCACTGATTCTGACGCAAGCTCTGGCGATTCACCGGAAATATCACCGGCCGGGTTTTCGATGCCAATCGCCCAGTTCCAGTCATCGCCAATTGTGTCGTACCACCGCAAACCGGGCGTACGAAACACGGGCGCCCCGTGGGGCCCAATCAATTCGCCGACTTCAGGTGTGGCGGCCAAATTGGTGAACAACGACCAGAACTGGCCGAATTGAAGATTGCCCAGCCCCACGGCCGCATGGCGCAGACGAACGCCATAATCGTTGTCAAATTCGGTGCCGTCGCCAAAGAAGTCGATTTCAATGAAGGTGCGTAACAGCCCGCGATCCGTTGCACGGCGATAATCGACGCTAATCTGGCTATTGCGGGCATTGAATTGTGTCTGGTTCGACCCATCATCCGTGGAATTGTCGAGCGGGACAGTGAGCGGAATAATGCCGTCTTGGTTGCCGGCATTGTCCAGGTCAAACGACAACTCAGACCGAACCATTCCTCCAACGCGAAGCGATCCACCTAGCCCTGACAGCGAAATCGAGCCGTCAAAATCACCCGACCGGACAATAGCCCTATCCGGATAGCGACCCACTCGCTCTTCATCGAAGGCGTCTGGCGCTGCCCCGGCAACAGTATCCAAAGGGGCTTGTGCAGCTTCTTCCCCACTTTCGGAAGGCAAAGCACCCGCCTCACCTTCGCTATCAACGCTTAGTGCAATTGATGGCGAAGCAGCATCCGACTGACCCGGTTTCTCTCCAACTTCGGCTGTAGCGAGCGCTTTCGTAAGGCGCTCTATCTCTGCGGCTTGGTCATCTATCCGTTCTGCCTGGCTTTCAACTTGTCGGGCCAGTTCCTCAAGCTGTTTTCGCAGGAGGTCGAATTCTTCAGGGCTTGAAGATGCCTGGGCCCAAACCATCGAAGGCGTTGATAGCGCGAGAACGCTCAAAGTTGATGCGACCGTCCAAAGTGTCGTCTTGACTCGCATCGCGTCCGGCAAACCCTGATGGCGACCAATCACATTATCCACGTCTGACATCCCTGACGTCCCGTAATGGGATCACAAATCTCGGTTGTGACTATCGAGGGTCTTTTGGGTGCGGCAAACGGGCAATCCTGCACATCGCATGTGCAGTGGAGAATGCGAGATTTGGACAGTCAGTCTTTGGTCTGACCTGAAGAGTACGTCCTGATCCTCCAAATCCGTTGGTTCAAGAGCCAGGAAGAGTCCCGCCAGCTCCATGGCTAAGTCCACACATGGGTTGTTAGCGGCCATTCGCGGACTTTGGATTCCACATCCACTTAGGCCCCGTATAGATTTGGAAGCCGCGATTCCGCTTTCCACCCATACCTGGCCACTGGCAGTTGCGCGGGTCGTCCTTCAAGGGTGACACGCCGAAATTGAAAGATAGAAGCCTTTCAGAAGGCTAAAGACGGGCGAGGTTTACGATCCGCCCGCAGTCTACCCCCGCGCCAGCTTCTCCAGCTTCGCTTTGAGCGCAGCCTCGTCGAAGGGTTTCACAATATAATCATCCGCCCCGGCCCCGATGCCTTCGTGAATATCCTTGGCCTCTCCGTTCGAGGTGCAGAAAACCACGATCGGCTCCTTAGGCGTCGGGATCGCACGCAGGCGGCGCACGAATTCGATCCCGTCCATTTCGGGCATGTTCCAATCGGTCAGCACGAGCGCCGGCATCGCCTTGTTGCACCGGGCAAGCGCTTCCTCGCCGTCCTGCGCTTCCAGAGGCACATAGCCCAGCGACTTGGCAATCTTGGCGGAAACCTTGCGGATGACGCGGCTGTCATCGACAATCAGGCAAACTTTGGCGGTTGCCGCCTCGGCTTCTTCGGAACTGTAGCGATCGCGGATAGCTTTGGCCGCCGCAACAATGGCGTCGGTTTCGCTTTGGTCGCCGGAAGACGCGCGCTGCGACTCGCTTATCGCTTCGCGCACATCTTCAGGAATCTCGGTCTCGCGGGCGTCCTCAGGGCTCTCGCTCAGCCGTTCTGCCAGCGTCTTGCCCTTGGCGGCGCCCTTCTTGGAGCCGTCTTTGCCAGAGCCATTCGTGCGTTTGATTAGATTTTGAATGGTTCAGCCTCCCCGCCCAGCGAGGCGAATTCGCCGTTCTCATCATAGAGGGCGGTGTCATCGAGGCTTAACCCCTCGGCGTTATCCAGCTCTCCCGGTGTGACCCGCACGTGCAGATACGGCATCCAAACGTCTCCGAACTCAGCTTTCTGATACCAGACATCGAGGACATCGTAACTGGCCCATATGCCGTCAGGCTCGCGCAGACGGATTCCCTCGCCAATGCGTGGCACCGCAGCAAAGCGAATGCGCTCCTGAGTTTGGTGCGTTTCGTTCTGGACTTCGATTTCAATCACAGCGTGGTCCCTGGTCTGCACCAAGGTCTAGGGAACAATACTAAAGGATTTACCAACGCCTCGACTAACGCAGCAAAAAGACTGCGTCTTGGGTGCTAGCCAGCTGGATTTTCAGACTTTTCGAACGCTTTGGCGGCCCTCAAAAGCCTATTTCGCAGCGGGTTCTTTGCCGTTGGCTTGTGTCGCCCTTTTTGCGGCTGCGGGCTTCTTTTTTGTCGCCTTTTTCTTGGGCGCCGCCTTCTTGCGGCCCTTCTTCTTGGCCGGCCCCTTGGCCGCGCGCTCATCGATCAAAGCGACAGCCTGCTCGACCGTGAGCTCTTCAGGTTTCACATCCTTGGGGATGGTCGCGTTGGTCGATCCGTCGGTGACATAGGGGCCATAGCGACCCGGCATTACCTTCATCTCGCCGCCCGATGTGGGGTGCTCGCCCAGCGTCTTGATCGGTTCCGCTTTCGTGCGCCCTCCCCCTTTGCGGTTGGCCGCCTCGGCGAGCAGCACGACCGCCTGATTCATACCCGTTTCAAACACGTCGCGCGTGGAGCTTA
>CALCCG010000111.1 GCA_937899785.1 uncultured Erythrobacter sp.
GGCCCGCGTCAGATCAAGGACCAATTGGCCGCGCATCGTGCCGCGCTCACGGCCTTGGTCGGCCAAACACCAGTCGGGATGCGCGCGATAGAGTTCACTGTCGGGCGAGACCATTTCAGGTTCGACCCACAAGCCAAAATCCATCCCCTTGCTCTGGACCCGGTCGATGAGAGGGCCAAGACCGCTGGGAAAGACGTGCGGCGAGACATACCAGTCGCCAAGGCTGGTGCGATCGCTGCGACGGCCAGCGAACCAGCCATCGTCGAGCACAAAGCGCTCGATGCCTAGGTCCGCAGCGCTGTCGACCAGCGCGAGAAGGCCTTGTTCCGACTGATTGCTGCCCAGCGCTTCCCACGAATTGAGATGCACTTTTCGCGGGGCGTTTGCAGCGTCAAGCGGGAGGACGTCTTCGCGCAGATATCGGTGCAGGCGCTGCGCCAGAGCGTCGCGGTTGTCGCCGCGCGCGAACACGGCGGTAGGGGCTTCAAACGTGGCGCCGGGCGCAAGCGTAACCTCGCCCGCGTTCCAGCGCGCCGCCATGTGCAGCATCGCGCGCCCGTCCGCCGCGCCCACATTATCGCATTCCAGCCGCGTGTCGTAATCGCCGCTCCACGCCAAGTGCGCGGCCAGCGTTTCATCGCCCGCCGCCCCGTTAGTCCCGTGAGCTGCGTGCAGCAGCAGCCAGTATCCGCCGCCAAACCCCTGTTTGCCAATAGCGGATTGGCGCGCAAAGCCTTCGGGAGCGATCGCGCGGCGGCTCTCGCGCATTTCGCCCGCCCAACGACCCGAATAGCTCGTCATCTCGCAAAAGCGCGCCGGGATAGGCAGGGCGAGCGAGGCGAGGCGGATGAGCTGATAGGTCGCCTGTGATGCGTTGGAGAGGCTGAGAGCGGATTGCACGATCCCGCTCTGCGTGATCCGCCATGTGATCGTGACGCTAAATCCGGCGCGCTCGTCTTCATAAGTGAGCGCGAGGGAGCTTCCTTCTCGCTCCCAGTCGAGAAGCCGGAAATCGTTTTCAACCCGGGCTCCGTTTTGAGCGAGTTCAACGGCGGGTGTGCCTCCCCAACCGCCTTTGCGCTCGGGGAGAAGTCCCGGCGTTGGCGGGCTGTCAGCCTGGCTTTCGTGGACGCTGCGCTGGGCTGAAAGGTCCAACGCTGGGAGGTCTTCGCCTTCCGGAAGCGCGGCGCCAAGATAGACAAGATCCGCCGCGCCGCCCTTTGCAAGCGCAAAGACCAGCGTCGTTCCCCCGCCATCAAGCCGCACACATTCGCGCGCCTTCGCCAAACCTTGCCCTTTCCCCTGTCGCGCGCGGTTTCCCACCGCGCTGCACGGGGCGTCAAAGCGCCCGTGGACGGGCTCTTTGCGCTCTTGCCGCGCGGTTGGCAATCGGCTCTAAGCGTTCCATACGAAAACGGGGACATTTTCGAAACCTTGCTTGATGCCTTGCCCTCCTACATCGTGGTCCAGCTCGCGGTGTGCCTTGGCCTGACCGCGCTTGTGGGGCTGGCCACATGGCTGACGATCCGCCGCGCCAGCCACGATGGGTCCAAGAAGGACGTCGTTCTGGCGGGCAGCGGGCTCAACTGGGTGTTTGTTGCAGGCGCGATCACGCTCACCACCCTGTCGACGGATCTAGTGGTGGGGATGAACGGCAGCCAGATGGCGCTGCTGGCCTGGTGGGAGATTGCGGGTTTCGCGGGTCTGCTGATCCTCGCCTTTGTGTTTGTGCCGATTTACTATCGCAACAATTGTACGACGGTGCCCGAACTTTTGGAGAAACGCTATGGCGGGCGATCCATCCGCACGCTGATTTCGGCGCTGTTTCTGTTTGGCAACATCCTGATTTATCTGCCCGCCGTGCTCTATTCGGGCGGCACCTTTATGCAGGCTTTGTTCGGGGCCGATTTGCCGGTGCTGTTCTTCGCCGCGATCC
>CALCCG010000112.1 GCA_937899785.1 uncultured Erythrobacter sp.
AGCGCGCTTCGCCGTGGTCGATCGGCTTTGAGAGATACATCACCACCCCGCCCAGGAGTACGAAGCAGACCATGAAGATGGTCGCGTAGATGATCTCGCCGGTCATTTGGTGTCTCTCCGCATTAATGTAATTCGGCCTCGAGTGCCCCCAAAATGTAGTTCGGCCTCGAGTACCCCCAAGTGCCGGGAAAACATACGGTTGAGCGCTGGACATTCGTTGGCAAGCTCTTGCAGCTTAGTGCGCCGTTCTGAAGCTTCCAATTCGAATGCCTGATCGGCCTTATGCAAGATCATCGCCTGTTGCCCAAGGATCCTATCGACAGCATCAGCCGCCTGTGAAGCAACAATCGTTAGAGCCACGGAATAACCTGTCATCTCCGAGAGCTTTTCTCTAATTGACCTTGTCTCCAACCGAAAGTCCTCAACTTTCAATTCGCCATTCTCGGCCGCGCGAAGCAGCACATACTCAAGGTCGAAGGTCGATGATCCGAAGACATCTGCCATCATCATTGATAGTTCGAGCGCTTTCTCAGCTTTCATCTCTTCGATCTTTTGCCGTGTTTGTCTGCCGGCAACAACAAGACCGAGGAAAAAGGTCACGATAGGCGCGAGGACACCTGCAACAAGCGTGGTGATCAACGTAGGATCGAGCATATCACCACCACTTCTCCGGAGCGTGGTCGAACCCGCTGCGCTGCTGGATCGCGAGGCCGGCGTCGAGCACGCTTTGCTCGTCAAACGGCTTGCCGACCAATTGCAGGCCCAGCGGCAGGCCGTCGGCGGTCATTGTCGCGGGCACGCTCATCGCCGGAAGACCCGCCAGCGAGGCGGGGACCGCGAAGACGTCGTTCAGATACATCGTCAGCGGATCTTCGTTGAGGCTGCCCAGCGGGAAGCTGGCCGTGGGCGTCGTCGGCGCGAGGATCAGGTCGCACTTTTCCCAGGCCTGTTCAAAGTCGCGCGCCACCAGCGCCCGAACCTTTTGCGCCTGGTTGTAATAGGCATCGTAGAAGCCCGCCGAGAGCACATAGGTGCCGATCAGCACCCGGCGCTTCACCTCATCGCCAAAGCCTGCTTCGCGCGTTTCGGCGTACATGTCCTGCAAACCGGCGCCCTCGGGCAATTCGCGCAAGCCATAACGCACGCCGTCATAGCGCGCGAGGTTGGAGGAGGCTTCCGCCGGAGCGATGATGTAATAGGCGGGCAGCGCGTATTTGGTGTGCGGCAATGAGATGTCGACAATCTCCGCGCCCGCATCCTTCAGCCACGCCTTGCCCTGCTCCCAGCTGGCCAGGATCTCGTCCGACGTGCCTTCCATGCGGTATTCGCTGGGAATGCCCACGCGCTTGCCCGAAAGGTCCGCCGACAGCGCCGCTTCCCAATCGGGCACATCCATCTGCAAGGACGTCGCATCCTTGGGGTCAAAGCCCGCCATCGCGCCGAGCATGATCGCGCAATCCTCGACCGAGCGCGCCATCGGCCCCGCCTGATCGAGGCTGGAGGCAAACGCCACAATCCCCCAGCGTGAGCAACGCCCGTAAGTCGGCTTGATCCCGCAAATGCCGGTGAAGGCCGCGGGCTGGCGGATCGAACCGCCTGTGTCCGTGCCCGTCGCCGCCGGTGCGATGCGCGCAGCGACCGCCGAAGACGATCCACCAGAAGACCCGCCGGGCGACATGGCGGCGTTGGTGCCATCTTTCCGCCAGGGCGAGGCGACATTGCCGAAATAGCTCGTCGCGTTCGACGAGCCCATGGCAAACTGATCAAGGTTCAGCTTGCCCAGCATCCCCGCGCCCGCATTCCAGAGGTTCTCCGACACGGTGCTTTCGTACTGGGGCGTAAAGCCTTCAAGGATGTGGCTCGCCGCGGTGGTCTGCACACCCTTGGTGCCAAACAGGTCCTTCATCCCGATCGGCACGCCGCCCATTGCGCCCAGCTCTTCGCCAGCGGCGCGCTTGGCGTCGACCGCGTCAGCGGCGGCGAACGCGTGATCGGGCGTGGTCACAATAAAGGCGTTGAGCGGAGCGGCGGCCGCAACGGCTGCGGTGAAGGCCTCGGCCACTTCGCGCGCGGTGAAATCGCCGCCCGCCACACCGTCGCGGATCGCTTTCACACCCAGAGAGGTCAGGTCAGTCATGTCTATTCCACCGTCATTCCCGCGACGGCGGGAAACCAGTTCAGGTCTTTGTTTCCGGATCGCCGATCACGCGCCACGTCGCGGCGGCCGGGGATGACCGGGCCATTCGCTGCGCTCATCACTCGATCACCTTGGGCACGCCGAAAAAGCCGTGCTCAGCCGCGGGCGCGTTGGCGAGCACCGCGTCGCGCTTGCCACCGCCGGTCTTGGGGTCAGCGTCCACTTCGTCCGCGCGCAGGCGCAGCGTGTTCGCGATCACCGCGCTCATTGGCTCGACACCGGTCACATCCACCTCGCCCAGCTGCTCCACCCATTGAAGGATGTTGTTGAGCTCGGGCACCATGCGGGTGAGCTCATCCTCGCTCATATTGATGCGCGCCAGCCCGGCGATTTTGGCGACGTCCTGCTTGGTAACGGACATAGCGCGCTTACTGCCCAAAGCCCGGAGGCGGCGCCGGTCGATTGGCTTCAAAAGCCTGCTGATTGATCGCCATACCCTGTTCAAAATCGGCCTGGCTGAGGATGTCGATGACCTTCATTTCAAAGATCAAATCCGCGCCCGGCGGGATCGGCGATCCGGGGCGCGGGACGTCGCCATAGCCCAATTCGGACGGGATGGAGAGCTTGTATTCGCCGCCCTTTTGCACCCGCTGGAGCCCTTTGAAAAAGCCATCCACCGTCGCACCCTGTTCAATCGGGAAGGGCGTGCCCTCGGCCGGGAAAACGCCCGGCGCGGGCCAGGGAATGGTCTGGCTCTCATCAAATTGCGTGCCGTCGGCAAGAAAGCCTGCGTAGTTCACGAAAACCACCTGACCCACCTCAGCCATCGGCCCGGTGCCCTCGACGAGTGTCTCAATCGTAAGCCGCTTGGCCTTGCCGCCCTCGGAGCCCGGTGGGACCTCTTCGATCACCTCGATCGTGTTCCAATTGATCGGCGCCGCCGAAACCGCGACCACGGCGCCAAGGCCAATCGCGGCGAGAACGCCAAGCCACAGCTTGGTGAGCGAGCCCTTGCCAACGGGCTTCAACGGAACACGGGTGATTTCGGTCATTTTCGATCCCTGAAAAGATTGCTCCGCGCCCAGCCGACGCGCAAGCGGGTAAGAGGGGCCAACAACGGCAAAAGGGGCGCGAGCGCCGCTGGCCTCACGCCCCTTTGGCGTATGTGTTTTCGGGTTTCAAGCGGTTCGGCACGCGAACCGCGAAACACGCAATTTTACTTGATACCGTCGCGCTCCATGCGCTTACGCTCAAGCTTGCGCGCGCGGCGCACGGCGGCGGCCTTTTCACGGGCGCGCTTTTCGCTCGGCTTTTCATAGTGGCGACGCAGTTTCATCTCGCGATACACACCTTCGCGCTGCAGCTTCTTTTTCAGAGCACGAAGAGCCTGATCGACATTGTTATCGCGAACCATGATTTGCATATAAAATCACTACCTTGTCTATTTTGTAGGTGGGCGCAGACCCACCGATCTATTCAAAAGCAACAGAGCCCCGCTGGTTGCAAGCGCGGGGTTGCGCGGAAAAATTGACGCAAAAAAGGGCGCGAATCCGATGGCAAGGCCAACCTGATCGCGCTCTGACTGGCACTCCAATAGCCAAACACAGCGATTTTGGCAAGAGTTTGGCGCTTTCGCGGGGCAGAGAGGCGCCGCCAAGACGGAGAAGCGCACCCTTCAAGTAAGCCGGTCTTAACAGGTCACACCTTAGATAGGCCCCTGAAATAAGGGGGATTTGGTAATGAGAATTCGCAAAAGCGCTTTCGCTGGAATCGTTGTCATGAGCCTGGCTCTGGCGGGGTGCGACGCCCTTGGCCGCGCCACTCCGGATCAAACCATTGGGGTGCATGAGGACGACCCGATCATGAACGCGGCGAAAGCCGAAGCGCGCTCGACCTTGCCCGAATTCTGGGAGCGGCTGGCCAAGCCCTCTCTGTTCGAAACCGCGTTTGCGCTCAAATACGATCTCAATCACGGCCACCCCGAACGCGGCGATGCGGAGCTGATCTGGGCGGGCAATGTCCAGAAGAAGAAGGACGGGCGGATTGTCGCGCGGCTCGACAACGCGCCGGTGCCGCGCGGCTTTGTCGTGGGCCAGATGGTCGTGATCCCTGAAGAGGCAATCGTTGATTGGCAGATCGAACGCGAAGGCAAGCTCGATGGCCATTACACAACCCGTATCCTGCTCTCGCAAATGGACGCCGAAACCGCGCAGATGGTGCAAGAGAAGCTGTGGTGATCGCCCATCAGGCTTTGCAGCTTTCCGCATGACGTCTAAGGGGCGGGCCATGACCGCCTCTTCGCTTTCTCCCCTCGCCGCTTCCGGGCTCGTCGCGCTTGGCGGCGCGGTGGGCGCCGTGAGCCGTTACCAGCTTGGCCGGGCGGTGACGCATTGGACCGGACCCAACACCGGATTTCCGTGGGGAACGCTGAGCGCCAACCTCATCGGCAGCCTCGCCATGGGGCTCCTTGTGGGCTGGCTCGCACGCCATGGGGGCGCGGGTCAGGAGAATCTCCGCCTGCTGCTTGGCGTGGGCCTGTTGGGCGGCTTCACCACGTTCAGCGCCTTTAGCCTTGAACTGGTTCTTTTGATGGAGCGCGGCTCGCTGGGTCTTGCCTTTGTGTACGCCGCGCTTTCGGTGCTGGCGGGCTTTGCCGCGTTGTTTCTGGGGCTTAGCGTCATGCGAGGCGCCGCGTGAACCAAACCCCGTCAAGCGAAGTGCGTCAGTTCACCGTCAGCGATGACGATGACGGTGTGCGGCTGGACCGGTGGTTCAAGCGCAACCTGCCGCAGATCGGCTTTGCCACCGTGTCACGCTGGGCGCGCACCGGGCAGGTGCGGGTCGATGGCAAGCGCGCCAAGCCCGAAGATCGCCTCGCCTCGGGCCAAAAGCTGCGCGTGCCTCCGGGCGGCGAAGCGCGCGGCGGCGGCGCGAAGCGCCAACGCCGCGAGCTCAGCGCTGACGACATCGCCGAAGCGCGCGCCATGGTGATCCGCGAAACGCCCAGCGCGATCGTGCTCAACAAGCCGCCCGGCCTTGCCACCCAAGGCGGCTCGAAGACCAACCGCCACGTGGATGGACTGCTCGACGCGTTCGTGGAGAATGAAGACCAACCGCGCCCGCGCCTCGTCCACCGGCTCGACAAGGACACCTCAGGCGTGCTCCTCATCGCCCGCACGCCGGGCAGCGCGGCGGCCTACTCGAAGCGCTTTGCCGGACGCAGCGCACGCAAGGTCTATTGGGCGCTGGTTGTGGGCCGACCCGAAGTCACCGAGGGCACCATCGATGCGCCGCTCGCCAAACAGCCGGGCACGGGCGGGGAAAAGATGCATGTCGACGAGGAAAACGGACAAGCGGCGAAAACCCGCTACCGCGTGATCGACCGGGCTTCGGACCGGGCAAGCTGGGTTGAGCTTGAGCCGCTCACCGGCCGCACGCACCAGCTGCGCGTCCACATGGCGGCGATTGGCCACCCGATTGTGGGCGATGGCAAATATGGCGGGCGCGACGCGTTTCTCACGGGCAGCATCAGCCGCAAGATGCATCTGCACGCGCGCCGTCTGATCATCGCCACCCCGGAAAGCAAGGGGACGGGCGGTAAGCTGGATGTGACCGCTGAACTGCCGCCGCACTTTGCCGCGAGCATGGAGGCGCTGGGTTTCGAGGAATCGCAATCCGACGCCAGCCCGATGCGCTCCGAAGCGCTCGAGCGCAGCCCGGCGGAGAAAAAGCAGGCCGCGCGCCAACACGCCAAGCAATACCGCAAGGACCGCCGGGGCGAGCGCCGCACGCGCAGCACCTCAGCCGCCACCGCCAAAAAGAAGGCGCGCACAAAGCCTAAGGGTCGGCGCTGATGCTTCAGGCGCAGACCAAGCTTGCGGTGTTCGATTGCGACGGGACGCTGGTCGATGGACAGGCGGATGTGTGCTGGTCGATGCGCCGTGCGTTTGAGCGCGCCGAGCTCCCCCCGCCGGATGACAACGATGTGCGCCGCCTTGTCGGGCTGAGCCTGACGGTGGCGGTCAACGAATTGGCACCCGATCTCGACGAGAGCCAGCGCCGGGCGGTGGTCGAATTTTACAAGTCGAGCTATCGCGCCCGGCGCGAAGAAGGGCTGCTGGAGGAGCCGCTTTATGACGGCATCGCCGATCTGCTGCGCGCGCTCCACGCCGAAGGGTGGAGCCTGGCGGTCGCGACGGGCAAATCGGACCGTGGCCTCACCGCCTGCCTTGATGCGCACGGCCTGACCGATCTGTTCGTCTCGCTCCAGACCGCCGATCGCCACCCTTCCAAGCCGCACCCCGCCATGCTGGAGGCCGCGCTCTTCGAAGCCGCCGCCCAAGTGGACGAGGCGATCATGATCGGCGACACCACGTTCGATATCGACATGGCCCGCGCCGCTGGGGTCGTCGGCCTGGGTGTCGCCTGGGGCTATCACGATCCGGCCGAATTGGCGCTCTCAGGCGCAACAGGGGTCGCCGGGAACGTCGCCGAGCTGGGCCAAATGCTGCGAGAATGGGCGTGAGCGTGCCGCCGCCGGATCGTCCGCCGCTTGACCCCGAAGAACAGCGGGCGCGCACACGCTACACCCTGCTCAATCTCACCCGGATCGGCGGCATCGCTGTGACCATCGCGGGACTGGCCGGCGCGCGCGAGGTGATCCCCTTGCCCTATTTCCTCAGCGTGGTCCTGGCGCTGGTCGGAATAGCCGCCTTCTTCTTTGGCCCGCCTATGCTGGTCAAGCGCTGGAAGGCGCAGGATCGCGGCGCGTGAAGCGAGTCTACAACACAGTGGGCACGCGTCAGCAGGCGGGCGCGTGGCAGGTTACGCTCGATGGGCGCGGGCTAAAGACCGTGCGCGGTGCAGACCAGCGTGTGCCCACCCAGGCGCTCGCCAAGGCGCTGTCGGCGGAGTGGGACATTGAGGGCGAGGAGCTTAACCCCGGCGCCTTTCCGTTGCGCGATATGGCCGATTACGCAATCGATGTCGTCGTCCATCAGCGCGCGGAGGTGGCTCATGGGCTCGTCGCCTACGCTGACACCGACACGCTCCTCTACCGGGCCGATCCCGAAGAACCACTTTACCAGCGCCAGCGCGACGTGTGGGAACCGATTGTCACCGCGTTCGAAGAAAAGCATGGCGTCGCGCTCAGACGGGTGTCGGGCGTTGTGCACGCCCAGCAAGACGAAGCGGCTTTGGCCACTATCCGCGCGGCTTTGACCCGGTTTGATCCCTTTGCGCTCGCCGGGCTTGAGGCGATGACCCGTCTGGCGGCCTCGCTCACCATCGGTTTGAGCGCGCTGGACGCCGAGGCTGACCCCGCCGCTTTATGGCGGGCCGCGTGCCTCGAAGAAGAATGGCAGGCAGACCATTGGGGGCGCGATGACGACGCCGAAGAGCGTCGGATCAAACGCCGGGATGATTTCCTTCGCGCGTGCGAATTTGCGCGCCTGTCGCAGCGCTAGAAACGGTTCAGGGCATCATCCATTGCGCGACGTCGCTGGCCACCGTGTTGGCTGCGCGGTTCAGCGCAGGGCCAATCGCTTGCGCGTCCGCGTCCACCCCGCTTTCGCGCGCTTCGAACCGACGCGTGACCGCGTTGCCCAGCGCGTCGGAGCGGATCGCGTCGTAGCGCACCACAACGTCGCCAGAGAGCGCGTCATAGCCGAGCTCCATCAAAGTCCCGCGCAGGAACGTGCCCGCTCGCAGCGGGGTGTCATCGCTGTCCAGCACAAGCGGCGTGACCTCGCCCGCGGTCTCATCGGCGCGCGCGCGCAGGGTCTCACCCAGAACGCGGCGGAACAGGCGGGCGGGCTTTTCAATCCAGATCGCGTTTTCGAGATAGGCGATTTCGGTCTCCGACACGTTGACCGGCACCCGCAACACGTCGAGCTTGGCCGGAACTTCGGGGGTGAGCACAGCGATCGCGCCCGCCATGTCCTCGCCGCCCGCTTGCGCGCTCGCGCCCACCGGAGCCGTGGTTTCGGGTGAGAGCGTAAGCAGGCTTTCGGGGACTTCAACGCCCAGACTGACACAGCCCGGCAGCGCCAGAGCGAACCCAGCCGCAAGGCCGAAGATCAGCCCTTTGCGCGTTGATCCTTCCGCTTTCACAAGCTTACCTTTCATTCCTTGTAATCCGGCAACGCACGCCCGCCGATCAGCGATCCGACGCCTTCGCTCTCCAGCTTTTCGCTAATCGAACGCAGCGCCCGACTGGTCGCGCGCAAATCCTGCAATGTCGCTTCAGCCGCCGGCAGGGTGGATTCGCGAAGCTGGGTCGCCGCGGGCTGCGAGGCTTCGAGCGTGGCGGACAACGTGTCCGCCGCCTTCGTCGCTGCGGCGAGCGTTTTCTTAAGGTCCGCGGTCAGAACCTTGGCGTCATCCTTGACGAATTCATCAGTCGTCGCGGTCAGCGTTTGCAGCCCGTCGAGCGTTTCGTTGAATTCGGTAATAGTTGTCTGGAAGGCGACCAGATTGGCCTTGAGCTCGGGCGTCGCGTCGGCAAGGCCAGCGGTTAGCCGATCGGTGTTGTAGAGGATGCGGGTGAGCTCTTCGCGGTTTTCCGAACCCAGCAGAAGGTTGAGGTTTTCCGCCAGCAGCGCGAGGCGTTCCAGCAAAACTGGAGCGGAATTCAACAGCGCGTTGATCCCCCCATCGGCGGGCGGGATGAGCGGCCGCCCCTCTGGGCAAGCCGTGGTTTCGCAGGTGATCGCGGGCGCGTCCTTGCGCGCGCCGTCAAGCAGGATGCTGGCAACGCCGGTGAAGCTTGACTGGATCGTCGCTTCGGTGCCGATCAGGATCGGGACGTCGTCTTGCACCTTGATGCGCACCCGCACGAATTCGGGATCGTCCTTGTAGAGCGCGATCTGCGAAACCTGCCCCACCGGAACGCCCGCAAAGGACACCTGGCTGCCGTTTGCAAGACCCGTCACCGAGGTCTTGTAGAGAATATCGTATTCGTTCTGGGCGCCCTGGCCAAGGCGCGCCATCCACACAATCGCGCCCGCAAGCCCAATCAGCAAAACGAGAGTGACAGCGCCCACCCAGAGATGATTTGCTCGGGTTTCCATCAGGTGTTTGCCTCTCTCATAATGGCCTCTATGGGCATGAAAAGCGACCGGTGTCCATCGGGTTGTCGCGCCAGGCGACGGGGAAGCGCGCGGTTCATGACGGCGCGTCCTCTTCGGGTTGGCGATCTTGCGACGCCTTGGCCGCGCGCCCGCGCACGCCTTTGAAATATTCCAGGATCCACGGATGGCCGGTTTCGATCAGCTCCGGGATCGTCCCCACCGCGATCACTTTCTGATCCGCCAGCACCGCCACCCGGTCGCAAATCTCGTACAGCGTGTCGAGATCATGCGTGATCAGGAAAACCGTAAGGCCGAGCGTCTCTTTGAGTTCGGCTGTGAGCCGGTCGAACTTGGCCGCGCCAATCGGGTCCAGCCCGGCGGTGGGCTCATCCAAAAACAGCAATTCCGGATCCAGCGCGAGCGCGCGGGCAAGCCCGGCGCGCTTCTTCATCCCGCCCGACAATTCGCTGGGATATTTGTCGATCGCGTCTTCGGGCAGCCCGGTCAAAAGGACCTTGTAGCGCGCGATCTCGGCGCGCAGATCGGGTGAAAGTTCAGGGTAGAACTGCTTGAGGGGCACTTCCACATTCTCGCCCACCGTCAGCGTTGAAAACAACGCGCCGCCCTGAAACAGGACGCCCCAACGGCAGCGCACGCCGATATTGCGATCGGGATCGATGCCGGTGATGGTGCGACCAAGCACGTCGATCCGCCCTTCGGCGGGCACTTGCAGCCCGATGATCGAGCGCATCAGCACCGATTTGCCGGTGCCCGAGCCTCCGACCACCCCAATAATCTCGCCCCGTCGCACGGTGAGATCCAGCCCATCGTGCACGCGGGCG
>CALCCG010000113.1 GCA_937899785.1 uncultured Erythrobacter sp.
CAGGATCTGCAGCACCCGGCGAATCTCGCCAGCGGCTTGTGGGATATCTTCAGACGGTCCGAGCACAATCTCGATACTTTTGGCCGGAGTACGGACTCCGAGAATTCCTGCCGCGCGCCGCGCTGCGTCGAGAAGATCCACCGGCTCCCCCAGGCTCGCAAAATTCTCCGCCTCGACCACCTCGAGATACGACAGGTCATCGAGCAAACCGCTTAAAAGCTGCCCCGCCGATGCAATATTGCCCGCGTAATGGCTGTATTCGGCTCGCAACGGGCCAGCCAGGCGCGCGCGAATAGTCTCGGCGTTGGCGATTACCCGCGCGATCGGTCGCTTGAGGACGGGGGTTAGCGCTGCGCCAATCAGCTTGGTGTGATCCAGATCAACGTCTGGTTCCTCTGGTGCGCTTTCGTGTGGATCCAACGGATAGTCGGCCACCAAAAACAACTCGAAACCATTCGGTGCGGCGCTTTGGCCACCAATTGGCAAAAGCCGCACGCGCCAAGGGCGGTTTGAACCCTCAATGCGGCAACGCGCCCCATCCAGCAGGCGCCAATGGAGGGCCCTGTTGGATTCCATGCCTTCCAAAGTGACATGATCGCTCCATACGCTGCGCGGGTTCTGTGTGATCGCGCTTTCGAAAGAAGCGGTATCCGCTGCGCTTGACTGGATGATCTGCACGCGTTGATCGACGTCCAACCGCCCAACGACCTCGGCGCAGGCGCGATCAATCATGTCCACTCGCTGCGCGATTAACCGCGTGTTGGGTACGGGAGCGGCGCGCGACTGCCAGTTCTCAATCAGCACCTCGCAGCCCTCACCCTCGTCCAGCCCCAGCGGATGCACACGGACAAAGCCCGAAACCAGCGTGTCGCCATCGAAGGCCGAGAATTCGCGCGAGATTTTCAGCCGCATCCGCCGGCCTTGCTGCACGATTTGAAGCAATTCGGGCACCGCCAGTATCCCAGGCAGCGTTCCTCCGCACCGCTGCTGAAGATCGGCCAGAGGGTCGTCCGCCGTGACCAAGCGATCACGGTCATCCGTGATGCCGCGCGCGGTCAGTGACTTTGTCGAGCGCTCCATCACGACGCCTCGTCCCGCAGCGCGGACCCAAGAGAGCTATCTTGCAACATCGCGACCGCGACGTCTGGTGCAAGCGCCTCAAGATTGCGGGGGAGTTCGATGGGTATGTCGAGCGAAAGGAACTGGCGTTCAATCGCGCTCGCTTGCAGATTAGCGGCGCGCAAACCAACCGCTAGGCGAGCTGATTGTTCCGCGTGACACGCAAGGATAGCACGCTCGCGGCTTTGCCCTGATTGCTGCGCCAAAGCGCTGGCAAACAGCGCAAAACCGGCATGATTCAGATCAAGCGCGGCAACAACACCGCCCCGCATGGACGAAACGAGCCGCGCGATGAGCCCCGTTCGGCTTTGCGCTTCATCATATTCACCTTTGAGATGACGCATTTTGCCGGTTGCGCTCGCTTCGCTTTCTACGGGGGTCGCCCGAACCCATATTCGTAGCGCTCGCTCTAAGGCTGCAGGGGAGAGGTCCAGCAGGGGCAGCTGCATGCGGCGCTGGGCTTGAGTGAAGCGCGCTTGCGCCGTCAGGGCCTGCATGGCCAACTCACCCGTCAACGCGTCTTGCGAAGCTATCAATTCCTGAAAAAGCGGGCTCAGCACCGGGTCTATGGCGGCCCGCTGATCCAGCTTTTCCGTCAGCAATCCTTCCATGGCCAAAGCGTGAAGATAGGACAGCATTGGCGTATCCTGCGCCAATTGCTCTGCAACCTTTGCCACAAGAGGAGCACCGAAGGCTTCGTCGTCACCAACAGGTTCGCTCAAGCGTTCAACCAATTGGCGCGACACGTCGTTCAGCATGCCCCGGACACGAGCCACAACCGCGTCGTTTACGAGGGAATGGCCCGAACCCACCAGAACGTGCCCAAGGACGGGCGCAACGCCGCTGAGCGCACGGTCCGCGCGCGCCAGTTCGTCTCGCAAAACGTTCTCAATTAGGCTCGCAGCAGCGCTGTTCAACGCGCAATCCTTATCCAACGGCTCGGTTTGGCTGCCTTCGTATAAGACAGCCCACCAAGATAGGCCCTAGCCTTTCATGGTTAAACCTCGGTTAGCCCAGCAAAAGGCGCCACAAAAGCGAAGCGATTACGGCATACTTGCGCGTGTCGTTTTGGGGCAGAATGCGCGCGGGCGCTTAACTCACGCGATCCGGTGCAAAGGTCGCCAGGATGGCTTCGATTTCACGGATGGACGCCGGTTCCCCTGGCGCGCCATCTATGGCGTTTTGCGCGGCTGATAGGAGATCGGCGGCGTGAAAGCTGGCCGCCAGCCCTTTCAGGCGCATCGCGGCCACATTCCAGTTGCCATCACAGCGCGACCGCTTGAGTAGGTCCAGCTGCTTGTTCGCGCTTTCGATGAAGGCCACGCGCAGCTCGCTCATCAGCGCCGGATCATCACCGGCCGCCGCCGCAAGGGTCGCGTCCAAAGCTCCACTTTCATAAGCCATGGCACCCCCTCTATCGCGGTCAGGGTTAAGGCGGGGTTTATCCCTCGCTAAGCTGTGGTATGAAATGCGCATGACGGGAAACAATCACATCATCCGAGCTGTCGAAGGCGAACCAGCGGACGTCAGCGAAGCAGCAGGCGAAACCACGCGCGAACCGGCTATCGAAGCGCCGCTGGAAGACAGTCGCAACACCTTCGACTTTGACGAAGGCGACGAGTTCGAAGCCCCATCGCGGGACTGGTCGAAGATCATCCTTGGCGGCCTATCCGTTTTTGCAATTCTGGCTTGGACGGGCCTTTATGGATGGGCGATCGCCCCTACCCTGGCTCTTGCCGCCAGCGCCCCGCCCAGCGATTGGACGCGTTGGATCATCGATTGGTCGGTACCAGTTCTTTTGGTCTGCGTAATTTGGCTGCTGGCCATGCGCAATTCCACGCGCGAGGCAAAGCGGTTTGCGAGGACCGCCGCCACGCTAAGCGAAGAAAGCGCTCAGTTGGAAAACCGCTTGAGCGTGGTGAACCGTGAACTCAGCCTCGCGCGAGAGTTCCTAGCCTCACAATCACGCGACCTTGAAGCGTTGGGCCGTATTGCGGCGGAACGCCTTTCAACCAACGCTGAAGAACTTCAAAACCTTATCAAGACGAATGGGCAACAAGTTGAAAATATTGGGACCGCAAGCGATACAGCTCTAGCCAACATGACCCGCCTGCGCGACGATCTACCGGTCATTGCCACCTCAGCGCGCGATGTGAACAACCAGGTGGGCAGCACGGGCCGTACCGCTCGCGAACAGCTCGATAAGCTGGTCGAGGGCTTCGAACGGC
>CALCCG010000114.1 GCA_937899785.1 uncultured Erythrobacter sp.
CGTGTGCCCGGCGTGTGCCCGGCGTGTGCCCGGCGTGTGCCCGGCGTGTGTCATTTCGCTGGACACGCAAAGCGCTTGAAGCAACAGACTTCTTTTCAACGCTTAGCCAATCGACGGGAGAGTGCAATGTTGCTTGAAGGAAAGCGCGCGCTGGTGACGGGATCGACCTCGGGCATCGGTCTGGCCATCGCCAAGGCCCTGCGCGCGCAAGGGGCCGATGTGATCCTGAACGGGCTGGGCGACCCCGACGCCATCGCCGCTCTGCAAGAAGAGATCGGCGCCGAATTCAACGGCGCCAACCTGATGGATGCGGGCGCGATCGAGGCGATGTTTGCTGAGATCGGCGCGGTCGACATTCTGATCAACAACGCCGGGATGCAGCATGTCTCGCCGGTTGAAGACTTTCCGACCGAGAAGTGGGATGCGGTGATCGCGCTTAACCTGACGGCGGTGTTCCACACCACGCGGCTCGCCGTGCCGGGGATGAAGGAAAAGGGCTGGGGGCGGATCATCAACACCGCTTCGGCGCACTCGCTCACCGCCTCGCCTTTCAAAAGCGCGTATAACGCGTCCAAACACGCTGTCGCCGGGTTCACCAAGACGGTCGCGCTGGAGCTGGCGACCAGTGGCGTCACCGCCAATTGCATCAGCCCGGGCTATGTCTGGACCCCGCTGATCGAAGGCCAGATCCCCGATACGATGGCCGCGCGCGGGCTCAGCCGTGAAGAGGTGATCAACGACGTGCTGCTCGCCAAGCAGCCGACCAAGAAGTTTGTCCAACCCCATGAAATTGGTGAGCTCGCGGTGTTCCTGTGCCGCGAGGAAGCGGGCAACGTCACCGGGGCAAACTGGAGCATTGATGGCGGGTGGACCGCCGAATGAGGATTGCGGAGTGAGGACTGCCGAATGAGGACGCGCGCACGCCTTGCCCTAGGGCTGGCCGCGCTGGCGAGCGCGTTGCTGGCGGCGTGCGCCAAGCCGCCGCTGGCCAGCGCGCCCAAGGCGGAGCGCGATGCGATAGCCGCGCGTATCGGGCAGGACATCGCCACTCTTGCGAGCGACGAATTTGGCGGGCGCAAACCCGGCACACGGGGCGGCGAGCGCACGGTCGACTATCTCACGCAGCGGTTTGAGGAAGTTGGCCTGACCTCGGGCACCAACGATCCCGGCAACCCCTGGCGCGCCCCGGTCGCGCTCACCAGCGTGCGCTTTGACAGCGGGCGGATCGAGTTCATGATCGAGGATCGCATCATCGCTCTCACCGATGAGGAGGCGCTTGCGGGCACCACCCGCCAGCGTGAATTGATCGCAGAAGGCGAGATGATCTTTGTCGGCAACGAAGCCGAAAGCGTGCCGGTTGAAAGCGTGATGGGCAAGGTTGTCGTCATGCTGGCGGATCGCAGTCTCAATCCGGAACGGCGCATTCTGCTCGAATCGAAACAGGCCATCGCGGTGCTGCTCGTTACCGACGACGCCGCCATTGTCCGCGGCATTCGCGAGGATTCGAGCCGCGACCGGATCGCGCTGGCGAGCGAGCTGGAAGATGTCTTCTTCTCAATCGTCACGCATGACGCGATGGCGCGCGCGTTTGGCGCGCAGCGCTGGAGCGATCTGGTCCTCTCCGCGCAGAAGGAGGGTTTCTCGCCAATCGATCTGGCGGCCAAAGCCAATATCGAGGCGAGCTCGGTGCGACGCGATTTCACCAGCTTCAACATTGTCGGGCGGCTCGCAGGGACGCGGCCTGATGCCAAAGCGGTGCTGCTGATGGCGCATTGGGATCATCTGGGGCTGTGCGCGCCGGCGGGCGCCGCCGATCGCATCTGCAATGGTGCGAACGACAACGCCAGCGGGGTTGCGGTCATGCTCGAGCTTGCGCAGCGCCTTGCGGATAAGGGGCCCTTCGAACGCGATATCTACGTCGTCGCGACAACGGCGGAGGAGGCGGGTCTGCTCGGCGCGCAGGCCTTTGTGGCCAATCCTCCGCTGCCGCTCACCAGCCTGGTGGCCGCGTTCAATTTCGACACGGTCGCGCTGGCGGAAGCGGGCGCGCCGGTCGGTTTTGTCGGGGAAGGGCGCACCCCGCTTGATCCCATCATCTTTGAAACGCTCCTCGCGGCCGAGCGCGCGCTGGGCAATCGCGACTACGCGGAGAGTTTCCTGAGGCGGCAGGACGCTTGGGTGCTGCTCCAAAAAGGGGTGCCCGCGGTGATGCTGTCAAGCGCGAGGGGCTCTGAGATCACCGCCGGGCCCTATTTCGAGAGCGACTATCACAGCCCCTCGGATGAGGTTGATACGATCAGGCTGGGCGGGGCGATCGACGATCTGCTGCTGCACGAAGAATTGGTCAAACGTCTGGCGGTTCCGGCCTTGCCCGCGCCTTAAACCGATCAAACGGTGATAGAGGCAACAGCGCCTCTAGCGCCCCGTGCCCAACCGCCCTACAGGGGCTTGCACCCGATTCTCTTGATGATGAAAGCGTGCACCTTCGAATGGACATCTCCCTAGGCCTGACGTTTGACGATGTCCTGCTGCGGCCTGCGAAAAGCAGCGTGCTGCCCTCCATGGCCGACACCAAGACGCAGCTGACCCGCGAAATCGCCCTTAACATTCCCATTCTGTCCGCCGCCATGGACACGGTGACCGAAGCCGATATGGCCATTGCGATGGCGCAGCTGGGCGGGATTGGCGTGCTCCACCGCAATCTGGAAACCGATCAGCAATGCGCCGCGGTGCGCGCGGTCAAACGGTTTGAAAGCGGCATGGTGGTCAACCCGATCACGATTCAGCCCGACGCGATTCTGGGCGAAGCGCAGGCGTTGATGGAGCAAAACCGGATCAGCGGCATTCCGGTGACCGATCCGGGCGGCAAGCTGGTCGGCATCCTCACCAACCGCGACGTGCGCTTTGCCGAAAACCCGAACCAGCCCGTGCGCGAACTGATGACGACGCAAAACCTCGCCACCGTGCCGCTGGGCACCAGCCAGGAGGACGCGCGCCGCCTGCTCCACCAGCGCCGGATCGAAAAGCTGCTGGTGGTCGATGACGATTACCGTTGCATCGGCCTGATCACGGTCAAGGATATCGAGAAAGCGGTGACCTATCCCGAAGCGACCAAGGACACCGCCGGCCGGTTGCGCGTAGCCGCCGCCACCACGGTGGGCGATAAGGGCTTTGAACGCACCGAAGCCTTGATCGACGCAGAGGTTGATGTCGTCATTGTCGACACCGCCCATGGCCACAACGAAGATGTCTCGAAAGCGGTTGAACGGGTAAAGGCGCTGTCCAATTCGGTGCAGGTGATCGCGGGCAACGTCGCCACCGCCGAAGCCACGCGCGCCTTGATCGACGCGGGCGCGGACGCGGTGAAGGTCGGCATCGGACCCGGCTCGATCTGCACCACGCGCGTCGTGGCGGGCGTGGGTGTGCCGCAATTGACCGCTGTGATGGAAAGCGCCGCCGAAGCCGCCAAATCGGGCGTTCCAGTGATCGCCGATGGCGGGCTTCGCACGTCGGGCGACGCGGCCAAGGCGCTTGCGGCAGGGGCGTCTTCGGTGATGGTCGGATCGATGCTCGCGGGCACGACGGAAAGCCCGGGCGAGGTGTTCCTATATCAGGGCCGCAGCTACAAAAGCTATCGCGGCATGGGAAGCGTCGGGGCGATGGCGCGCGGATCGGCGGACCGCTATTTCCAGCAGGACATCTCGCAACAAAAGCTCGTGCCCGAAGGGATTGAGGGGCAGGTGCCCTTCAAGGGTCCGGCCGCTGATGTGGTCCACCAATTGGTTGGCGGGATCAAGGCGGCGATGGGCTACACCGGCTCTCCCACCATCGCCGATCTCAAAGAGCGCGCGCAATTCGTTCGGATCACCGGGGCGGGCTTGTCCGAAAGTCACGTTCACGATGTGGCGATCACCCGCGAAGCGCCGAACTATCCGACGCGTTGATTCTTGCGCACCCGCATCCGCGGGCGCGTGCTTGCTAGATGCGCAGCCAAGGCTGCGCCCGCTGCGGGCGGGCGGTCGCCCTTGCGGTCGCGGCGCGACTGAATTTGGCTCGCGCGTTGAAAGAAAAGGCGTTGACCAATGACCCCCGCAGCCCGCGTCCAAGCAGCTATCGAGCTGCTCGACGAGATCATCCAAGCGGCAAAGAGCAAGGGCGCGCCTGCGGATCGGCTGATCGCGGCCTACTTCAAGGCGCGGCGCTACGCCGGATCGAAGGATCGCCGGGCTGTCCGCGACCTCGTTTACCGCGCGGTGCGCCATTGCGGGCCGGTGCCCGCCAGCGGGCGCGCGGCGATGCTGGCCTTGGCGCAAGAGGACGGCGCGCTCGCGCCGCTGTTTGATGGCTCGGCGCATGGGCCAGCGCCGATCGCGAAGGGGGAGCCGGTGGCGCAGGCCGGGCTGGCGCCGCGCTGGCTGGAAGAGGCGCTTGAGGCGAGCGGGGTTGAAGGCGATGCGGCGAGCGCGCTGCTCAGTCGGGCTCCGCTCGACATCCGGGTCAACGCGCTCAAGGCGGATCGCGCGACGCTCGAACTTCCCGAAACCGGCGAACCGCTCTCCGCACCTCAAGCCTTGCGCTTTCCTACTGGCACCATGGTCGAGCAATGGCCCGCCTTTCGCGCCGGCCAGATCGAGGTGCAGGACCATGGCAGCCAGCGCATCTGCGAAGCGATGCCGATCAGGCCCGGAGACACGGTGATCGACCTGTGCGCCGGGGCGGGGGGTAAGACGCTTGCTCTGGCCGCGCGGTTTGGCAACGCGATCAGCCTGATTGCCGCGGACACCGACAAGCGCCGGCTTGGCAATCTGGCTCCCCGAGCGGCGCGCGCGGGCGCTCAGATCGATCGCACGGTGCTGCTTGATCCGGGGCGTGAGCGTGAGGCTCTCGCCGCGTTTGAAGGCGCCGCCGATCATGTGTTGGTCGACGCGCCGTGTTCGGGAACGGGCACATGGCGGCGCAATCCGGAAGGGCGCTGGCGGCTCGATCCGGCCGAACTGGCGCGTCTGACGGCCTTGCAGGACCGTGTGCTTGACGTCGCGGCGTGGCTGGTGCGCCCGGGCGGCTTGGTGACCTTCGTGACGTGCTCGCTGCTCGATGCGGAAGGCGCGGAGCGGATGGCGGCGTTCCGGGCGCGGCATCCGCGCTTTGTCGCTGAAACACCGACGCAGGCGCTGGGCACCGCGCGCGGGGATGGTTACCGACTGGATCCGTACCGGGACGGAACAGACGGGTTTTTTGTCGCAATCGGCCGCTGTGCATGATAGGCCTAAGAGCTATGGCTAAGCCCTCGGTAACCCGCGCCATTGTGTCTCCCGAAACGGGACGGACGCAAAGGGTTTCCGCCTTGAAGGAGTTGTTTATGCGTTTTGCGCCCGCCGCCGCCGCCCTCTCGCTGTTTCTTGCCACCACGGCCAGTGTCATCAGCGCGCAGGATCGGGCGCCGGACCCGCGGGCCGCGTCGCTGATTGCGCAAGGGGAACGCGCGCTCGCCTCGGGCGATACGCAAGGCGCGATTGACGCCTACGAAGCGGCGCTGGCGGTGGACCCGGGCTACACGCCGGTCTTCCTCGAACTCGCGGAAGTGGCCCGCACCGAAGGGTTGCAGGGCAAAGCCATCAAATATTACCGCGAAGCGCTGGCGCGCGATCCGGGCAACTTCGCTGCGATTTCAGGCGAAGGCGCGGCTCTGGTTGAGAAGGGCGCGCTTGAGAAGGCCAAGCGCAACCTGGCGCGTTTGCAGAATCTGTGCGGCGACGCGTGCCCCGAAACGCTGAGCCTTGCGGTGACGATTGAAGCGGGCCCGCCAGCGCTTTTGGCGGCGGATACGGCGGACACCGCCGGAGCGAGCAATTAAGCCGCTTTTCTGCGCGCGGTAAGGCGGCTAACACGTCCGCCATGCTGACCCTTCACCATCTCGAATATTCGCAAAGCTTCCGCATTTTGTGGCTGCTTGAGGAATTGGGCGCCGACTACGAGCTCAAATCGTACAATCGCGACCCGGAAACCAACCTTGCGCCAGCCGATTACAAGGCCTTGTCCCCGCTGGGCACAGCCCCGGTTGTGACCGATGGCGATCTGGTTCTGGCCGAAAGCAACGCGGTCATTGACTATATTTTGGATGGGCACCCGGAAAGCCCGCTCAACCCCAAGGTGGGGAGCGCCGACCGCGCGCGGCATTTGTTCTGGTATCACGCCAGCCCTGGCTCGCTGATGTCGATCCAGGGGGTGGCGATGGTGCTGAACCTGCTGGAGACCCGCACCCCGTGGCCGATCAGCGCCTTGCTGAAGGCGGTCTTTGGCCAGGTGCGAAAGCTCTTCGTCAATCCGCGGACCGAAGCGCTTTACGCGATGATGGAGAAGGATCTGGGCGAAAAGCCCTTCTTTGGCGGCGATGCGTTGACCGCAGCCGACATCACGCTGGTTTACGCCATGTATGCCGCGCGCGCAAAGGGCGCTTTTGAAAGCTATCCCAACATCCTGGCCTGGTTTGATCGGATCGAAGCGTTGCCTTCGTTCCAGTCTGCGCGCGCCAAGGACGATCGCCCGCATATCGACTTTCGTTTCTGATTACAGAAGCGGGGCAAATTCGGCGACGAGGGCGGCGTAGACCGCGCGTTTGAACGGCACGATCTTCTCCGGCAGCTGCGCCGGTTCAAGCCAGCGATAGGCGTTGAATTCCGGTGGATCGTGGGCTTCCAGGTTGATGTCGGCCTCTTCGCCCAGAAAGCGGCCAAGAAACCAGTGTTGGATCTGGCCGCGATATTTGCCCTTCCACACCTTTCCCAAAAGCTCGGGAGGAAGGTCATATGTAAGGGGCGAAGACGCGCGCGCGATCACTTCGACCTTGTCCGGTGTGATGCCCGTCTCTTCCTCAAGCTCGCGCAAGGCGGCGGTCTGTTCGTCTTCGCCCGGGTCGATCCCGCCCTGCGGCATTTGCCAGGTCCCGTGCGCGCGCGCGTCGATCCGTTGTCCGGTGAAAACCAGCCCCTGCGCGTTGACCAGCATAAAGCCTGCGCAGGGCCGGTAAGGCAAATCGCTCACGCATTCTCTCCGAGCTTGTCCTTCATCGCAGCGATGATGCGTTCCAGATCGTTCTGCGTGCTCGGCACCATCTGGCGCAGATTGACGAAGGAATGGGTGACCCCTTTCATCTCGATAAAGGTGAAGTCTGCGCCCGCATCGGCCAGCGCCTTGGCGTAGTCGCGTCCGGAATCGCGAATGGGATCAAGGCTGGCTGTAACAAGCACAGTGGGGGGCGCGCAAGAATGGTCTCCAAGAATAGGAAAGCCGCGGGGGGCGTTTTCATCAGCGGCGTAGGATTGGCTGAACAATGTCATCGAGGCCTCGGTGAGGATAAATCCATCGCGGAACTGCGCAAAGCTGGCCGATTGCGTCACATCGTTGGTCGCCGGGAAGATGGGCACTTGCAGGACAACCGGGGCGTTGGCGGGCTCGGCGGCGAGGAGTTGGCTCACCGCGATTGTAGCGGTCCCGCCCGCGCTGTCGCCGATCGTTATGATCCCGCTCGCCTCGCGTCCCAACGCGTCGGGCGACGACGCGACCCAGCGCGTCGCCGCTTCGCAGTCCTCGATCGCAGCGGGGAAGGGCGCTTCGGGCGCGCGGCGATAGTCGACCGCGACCAGAGGCAAGTCCATCAACGCGGCGATTTCGGTGCACAAAGCGTGGTGCGTTTCCAGGTCGCCAATCACGAATCCACCGCCGTGGTAAAAGGTGATGACTGGCCCGGCCTCGCGGGTTTCGCGCGCGTCGTAGAGCCTCACAGGAATGTCGCCAGCGGGTCCGGGACAGGTCAGATCGCGGATCACCGCAAGGTCGCGCGCGGGCTTATCCGCCATGGCGTGCAAGGCGCCATAGGATGCCCTGGCCTCATCAAGCGACATATCGGCGATCGATGGGCCATCCAGCCCGGCCATCATGTCCAGCAAGGCCTTCATGTCGGGTCGGATAAACGGGGCGTCGATCATCGTGTGTTGGCCTCTCCGGCTGGTCGTTCTTTGACGGACCTATGCACCATCGCTAATCGCCTGAAAACAAGGAACGCATATGGACAACATAACGCACGGCCTCACCGGCGCCTTGATGGGGCAGATGGGGCTGAAGAAGAAGACGGGTCTGGGCCTCGCCGCGCTGGTTTTGGGCGCCAATCTGCCTGACATTGATGTGGTGGGTTTGTTGTGGCTCGACAGCACCGAAGCTTTGGGCTTTCGACGCGGGATCACGCATGGTCCGATTGGAGTGGTTCTGCTCCCGCTTGGCCTTGCCGCTCTCTTATGGGGTTTTGATCGATGGCAGTCCCGGCGTGGCAAGCGCCCGGTTGGCCGCGATCCGGTCAGCTTTAAGTGGCTCTATATCCTTGGCCTGATTGGGGCGATTTCGCACAGCCTCATGGACTGGCTGAACGTCTATGGCGTGCGCTTCCTCTACCCCTTCGACAAGAGCTGGTATTACGGCGATACGCTGTTCATCATCGATGTCTGGCTTTGGGCGCTGCTGGCGATCAGCGTCTGGTGGTCGGTCAGAGCGGAGAGAAAGAGCGGCAGTGGCGAACGGATCGCGCTGGGTGGGATGGCGTTGTCGCTGATCTTCATCGCAGCGAATGTGACGATCACCTTCTTTGACTACAACGCCGGGGGGCGTCTGCGCGAACCGTATCCCGATCGCTATATCTCAGCGCCGGTCCCGTTCGTGTTCTGGCAGCGAGAGCGGATCGCGCAGTTTCCAAGCGGTCGCTGGTATTCGAGCGAATGGGAGGGCAACCCGGCCGGGTATGGTTATAACCATTCGGGCAGCATCCAGTGCGAAATGCCCGACTTTTCGGAGCTGCGCGGCAGCAACCCTCAGCTCGACGCCTTTCTCACATGGTCCCGCGCGCCCTTCGCGCATGGCAAACGCGATGGCTCAATCCAACTCCACGATGCGCGTTTTTACGATCCGCTCGTAAGGGATCGCTTCACGGTTGCGCTGCCCGAATTGACATGCGCGGAACTCCCCGCAGACTGACGCGCTTCAGTCCTGTATGAGCGAGACACACATCGTATGGCTGCGGCGCGACCTGCGTCTGGCTGACAACCCAGCCCTTTTCGAAGCGGCCCAACGCGGACCCGTTGTCGCGGGCTATGTCTTGGACGATACGGTCGCCAGAACCCACGCTTACGGTGGGGCCTCGCGCTGGTGGCTGCAGCATTCGCTGGCGGGTCTTGCGCGACGTCTGGAGGAGCGCGGTTCGAGGCTGATCCTTCGCCGTGGCGATTGTCTTGCGCATCTCGCCGCGATTGCCGCCGAGGTGGGCGCGAGCGCCGTCCACGCCAACCGGCACTATGAGCCCTGGTGGCGCAACGCCGAAAGGGCGGTTGGGGAGAAGCTTGACCTCAAGCGGTACGACGACGCCAATTACCTCACAGTAATGGGCTCAATTCAGACGGGAGCCGGCGGGCAATACAAGATCTACACCCCCTTCAGCCGAGCCGTTCGCGCGCAGTTTCCGCCGCGCGATACGGTGCCCGAACCAACGCTGACCGCGCCCGAGGTCTGGCCAGCTTCTGACGACCTGGCCAAGTGGAACCTTCTCCCAACCAGGCCCGACTGGTCTGGCGGCATCGCGGAGGCGTGGGAGGTGGGCGAAGAGGCCGCGCACACGCGTTTGGATTGGTGGCAAGACCATGTCGATGACTATGACGACAAGCGCAATTTCCCAAGCGTCGACAAGGTCTCGCGGCTCTCCCCGCATCTGCATTTTGGAGAGATTTCGCCGGTGCAGATCTGGCACCGGCTGAAAGACCACACGTCGAAGGGCTGGGATGTGTATGAAAGCGAGCTGATCTGGCGCGACTACGCCCAGAACACCGTCGCGCAATTCCCGCTCTACGCGCGCAGCAATTATCGCGATGATTTTGATCGGATTGCGTGGCGCGACCCTGCGACTGATCCGGTCGCGGCGCGCGATCTTGAGGCCTGGCAGCAGGGCCGGACCGGTTACCCTATCGTCGACGCTGGAATGCGCGAGCTCTACAAGACCGGCTGGATGCACAACCGGGTGCGGATGATCACCGCCAGCTTTCTGATCAAACATCTGTTGATCGACTGGCGTTGCGGCGAACAATGGTTCTGGGACTGCCTGGTCGACGCCGATTACGCGTCCAACGCGACAAACTGGCAATGGACCGCGGGCACGGGGGTCGATTCCAACATGTTCAGCCGGATCATGGCGCCGCTCAGCCAGTCGGAAAAGTTTGATTGCGCGGCCTATATTCGCGCCTTTGTGCCCGAACTTGGCGATCTTGATGAACCTTACATCCATGATCCTGAAGAGTTCGGCCGGCTTCCTGAGGGCTATCCGCCCAAGATTATCGCGCACCGCGCCGCGCGCGAAAGGGCCTTGGCTGCGTACAAAGCGATGAAAGAGAGCTGAGCGGCGCGCTCCACGCTTGCCCGCCGCTTGCGCGTGCGATTAAAGGTGCGGGCATGAACGCAGGCGGCTTGAGGACTGGCGAAAGGGGCGAACCCTTGCTGAGCGCGGGGGATCGCTTTGCAAGCTCTCCCGGTTTGGTGTCGCGGCTGCTCGCGCCCGGCTTTCGCGCGGTCGTTAACGCGGTTGATGCCGGGCTGGGGCGCGGCTCGATGTTGGCCCATCTTCCGGACGGAACAACCCGGCTGCTCGGCGGGCGGGCGCCCGGCTTTGATGTTCGTATCGAGGTCAAGGATTGGCGCGCGCGCCTTCGGCTCGCCACAAGCGGGTCCATCGGATGGTATCAGGCTTACGAAGCGGGCGAGTGGGAGTGTGACGATATGGTCGCGCTGTTTGCGATCATGGGCGATAACGCGCGCTCGCTGGGAAATGTGGCGCGTTCGTCCGGCCCGTTCAAATGGGTTGCCAAACTGGCGCATCGTATCAATCGCAACAGCCGTTCGGGAGCCCGGCGAAACATCGCTGCGCATTACGATCTGGGCAACGACTTCTACCGCGCGTGGCTGGATACCAGCATGACCTATTCGAGCGCGCTTGGATTGAGCGAGCGCGCGGATGAGAGAGCGGATGAGGGCGCGCTTGAAGCGGGCCAAAGCGCCAAGTGTGAGGCCTTGCAAAAACGCCTTGGCGCACCGGCTGAGACATTGGAGATCGGCTGCGGTTGGGGCGTCTTGGCGGACAAGCTCGCACAAGGGGGCGCCCGTGTCACCGCTATCAGCCTGTCGGAAGAACAATTGGCTTTTGCGCGCGAGCAGCGCTCTGCCGCTATCGCCTTCGAGCGGCGCGATTACCGCGATGTTGAGGGCCAATATGACGCGGTAGTCAGTGTCGAGATGGTCGAGGCGCTGGGACGCGAATACTGGCCCGATTTCATGGACGTGATGGCCCAAAGCCTGAAGCCGGGCGGGCGCGCGGCGCTGCAGTACATTTCGTTCAACGAAGACCTGTTCGAGACCTATGCGGGGACGGTCGATTTTATCCAGGCCTATATCTTTCCGGGCGGGTTGCTCATCAAGACAAGCGAATTTCGCGCCCTTGCTGAAGAGCGCGGGCTAAGCTGGGAAGATCAGACAGATTTTGGGCTCGACTACGCTGAAACGCTGCGGATTTGGCGCAAGCGGTTTGACACAGCGGTCGAGGAGGGTCGGCTGCCGCATGGATTTGATGCGCGTTTCGTGAGGCTTTGGCGGTATTACCTCGCCTATTGCGAAGCGGGCTTTCGCTGCCGTAATGTTGATGTGCACCAGGTGACGCTGACCAAAGGCTAGCGCGCCGGGACACAGGCTGGAAAGGGAGAGGGCCGCATGATGGATTTTGCAAAATGGGCGCTGGCGGGCGGGGCGGCTTTGCACCTGTCGGCCTGCGGGGGATCGGCGGTCAGCGGTCTTGAAAGCGCTCCGCCTCAATTGGCGCAGGTTCGTCTCTTGCCCCCGCCCGAGGTCGACCCCGCCGAACTTCAAGTGCTTTTCTGGGACGATGCAACGCGCGAACAGCGTTTCCGCGAGATGGAGAAGTGGTTTGCCGGCCATGAAGTGCCCGCCGCCACCAAGACGAGCCCGCTTGCCGAAGGCGCGCCTCTGCCAGAGGCCATCGTAAAGGATATCCAAGACACGATCGCCAAGACGAACGCCGCTGGTGTGATGGTCTGGCACAAGGGCGCCGTGCGGTTCGAAGGATATGGGCTTGGTTTTGGTCCCGAGCAGCGCTGGACCAGCTTTTCGGTGGCCAAGAGCTTTACCTCCACTCTGCTGGGCGCGGCCATTGCGGATGGCTTTATCGGCGGTCTGAGCGACCCTGTTACCCAATATATTCCGGAGCTTACAGGCTCCTCTTACGACGGTGTGACCGTGCAGCAATTGGCAACAATGACCAGCGGTGTGGCCTGGGATGAGGATTACACCGATCCCGAAAGCGATGTGGCGCAGATGAACCGTTTCGTCCTCGAATACGGCCCTGATGCAATTGTTGAGCAGATGAAACGGCTTGAACGCGACAGCGCGCCGGGCGTTCAGTTCAATTACAAGACCGGAGAGACCAATCTCATCGGCCTCTTGGTCGAAACCGCAGTGGGTCTGCCGCTCGCCGAATACGCGCAGGAGAAGATTGTCGAGCCGGCCGGTTTTGAGAATGGCCTGTTCTGGATGGTCGACCCGCGCGGCGGCAATATTGGCGGGTGCTGCCTTTCCCTCTCGCTTGCCGATTACACCCGCATGGGGGTCTTTGTTCTGAAAGGCGGTGTGGACGCCAGCGGCGCGTCGGTCGTACCCGATGGGTGGTTTGCGGAAGCCGGCGATTCAGTCGTCGACTTTGGCGATAGCGGCTTTGGTTATGGGTATCAGTGGTGGACCTATCCCGGCGGAAACTTCGGCGCGCAGGGTATCTTTGGTCAATCCATCACGCTTGTGCCTTCACAGGACCTGGTCGTGACCGTCGTCAGCAATTGGTCCACCGCGACCAGCGGAGAAAACCGTTCGGCCTGGGGGGAAATCACAGCCAAGATCGCCGCATCGGGCGGCTGATCCTGGCCGCGGCCAACCCGGCCAAAGCGGTTACGCCATCGGGCGAATGATACCGGTGTTCGAATAGCGTTGAAGGACGTTGTCGTGAACGATCGGGCTGAGCAATTCGGAGAAAGCGCAGCCGACTATGCAGTTGTCCCACCAGACCACTTCGCTTTGCAGCGATTCCAGTCCTGGAAGGGTAAGCCAGCAGACCTGGCCTTCGCGCATGCGATTGATCGATGCCGCTGAGAAGCCCGAGATCGAAAGATCGTGCACGACACTTTGAAACGCGCGCCCACCTGACGCGCGCAACGTTGCTGGAATCGTCAATCGTGTTCGGGGCGCGCAGCGATCCTCTTGCGCGGCTACATCGTACCTATCTTTATCCGTCGGCATCGCCTTTGTGCTTTCCATACCAATAGCGGGTGGTCTCTTTGCCAGTGGGCTGAACTGCAAATGTGGTCGCGGCCCAGAAACACCATTCAGCGTTTCCAGTCTCTAGCGAAAATCGGTTAACGAGGCGTTTGCTGTAAATTTTTTGTAAGAGCCCCGTACAGGGCAATTACGTAGTGGACGGCTCGACGCGTTCGCGATGCAAAGCATCGAAGTCGTTTGTGATCAGCTCAACGATCCGTTGCGCAACGGTTTCCGGGGCTTTGACGCTTTGCGGATCTTCGCCCGGATAGGCGCGCGCGCGCATATCGGTGCGGGTTGCGCCCGGGTCGACGATAGCGACCCGAACCGGGCTCAGCCGTTCGACTTCGCCGGCATAGGTCGCAAGGAGATTGTCAAACGCGGCTTTGGTGGATCCGTAAGCTCCCCAGAAGGGGCGCGGCTATGCGCCAACGCTGCTGGTGAGGCCGATCACGCGGCCCTGTTTGGAGTGTCGCAGCAAGGGATCGAAATTGGCGAGAAGAGCCTGAGTCGCGATCACATTGGTCATCATGGCCTGATTGAACTGCTTGGGATCAACTTGCGACAGCGGGGTCAGCTCGGGCAGATACGCGGCGCACAACACAAGGATTTCCAAGCTATCCCAGCGCCCCGAAATGGCCGTCGCCAGACGCGCGACCGAATCGGGTTCGGTCAGGTCAACCGGCGCAATCGTCGACGTTCCGCCCGCTTCGTGGATGGCGTCTTCGATCGCTTCCAGCGGCTTCACTTTGCGCGCCACCAGGATCACATGGGCTCCGGCTTGCGCCAACGCGATGGCGCTTGCCGCGCCGATGCCCCGGCTGGCTCCGGTCACAAGCGCGGTCCGGCCGCTTAAGGGCTTTTCTGTCATTTTTTGTCTTGGCTTTCGATCGCGAGCGAAAGCTGCGCTTCTTTCTCGCGCGCTATCTCCCGATCCGTCAACGACGTAGGATAGTCGCCGGTGAAGACGGCGTCATGATATTTGGGCGCATCCTTGTCGCGGCCTCGATCTTCGCCAACCGCGCGGTAGAGGCCGTCGATCGAAATGAAGCGCAGCGATTCAACGCCGACGAAGTTGCGGATTTCATCCTCCGACATTTGCGCGGCGATCAGCTCTCCGCGTGTCGGCATATCGACGCCGTAGAAATCGGGCCACATCGTTGGCGGGCTGGCAACGCGGAAATGCACTTCGCTCGCCCCCGCTTCGAGCACCATATCCTTGATCTTTTTGGAGGTCGTGCCCCGAACAACGCTGTCATCGACGAGCACAACCCGCTTGCCCTGCATCAAGGACCGGTTGACGTTGAGCTTCAAGCGCACGCCCATGTCGCGGATCTGGGCGGTCGGTTCGATAAAGGTGCGTCCAACATATTGATTGCGCACGATACCCATTTCGAACGGGATGCCCGATTCTTGAGCGAAACCGATGGCGGCGGGCGTGCCGCTGTCGGGCACGGGGCACACCATATCGGCGTCAGCCGGAGCTTCGATTGCCAGCTGCCGGCCGATTTCGCGGCGAACCTCATAGACCGATTTGCCTCCGATGATTGAATCGGGCCGCGAGAAATAGACATATTCGAAGATACACGGACGCGGGCGCACCGGTTCAAACGGACGATAGCTGTCAACGCGCCCGTCGGTGATAACAACCATTTCACCCGGCTCAATCTCGCGCTCCAGCTTGGCGCCAATAATGTCGAGCCCGCACGTCTCTGATGACAGGACAAAGGCATCCTTTAGCCGGCCCAGCACAAGCGGTCGGATTCCAAGCGGATCGCGCACCCCGATAAGCTTTGATCGCGTCATCGCGACAATCGAAAACGCGCCTTCCACTTGGCGAAGCGCGTCCTTCATCCGATCGGGGATCGTCTTTCCGAACGAACGCGCCATGAGGTGGATGATGCATTCGGTGTCGGACGAACTTTGGAAAATCGCTCCACGTTCAACGAGATCGCGGCGAAGCGCACGGGCGTTGGTCAGATTGCCGTTATGCGCGATCGCCGCTCCGCCCATCGCAAATTCGCCGAAAAACGGCTGGACGTCGCGTATGGCGGTCGCGCCCTTTGACCCTTGCGTGGAATAGCGCACATGGCCGATCGCAATCGGACCGGGCAAATGCGCCATAACGCTGGTGCGGGTAAAGTTGTCGCGGACATAGCCGAACTTGCGCGCCGACTGAAAGCCGTCGCTCTCGCTGTAGGACACGATACCGCCCGCCTCTTGGCCGCGGTGCTGGAGCGCGTGCAGGCCCAGCGCGACAAAGTTCGCTGCGTCTTCAACACCGCTCATTCCAAAGACGCCGCATTCCTCGCGCAGCTTGTCTTCATCAGGATCGAATTCCGGCGAATCAGCGCTCATGCATCGGACCTGTGGGCTGTTGGCATCAGGGCGGCGTGGGCGCTCCATGGCGGTGTTACGGATCAATTACAAGGGCCACTTGCAAGGCTTTGCCGTCCTTTTTCGGGACCGCATCTTCCGGTCGGCAGGAGCGCTTACGCACAAGCGCGCCGCCGCCATGCATTGTGCGGATTCGCCCGTGCTTCTACAGGCTGCATTCATTCCTTTGGCCACACGTATTCCCGTTCAATTCAGCGATAAGAAATCTCCCAATGCTCTCACCCTTCGAACGCATGATCGCCAAGCGCTACCTGTGGCCCGGCAAGGGTGAGGCGTTCATTGCGCTGGTTGCGAGCATTTCGGTCGGTGTCGTGATGCTGAGCGTGGCCATGCTGGTTGTGGTGATGAGCGTGATGAACGGGTTTCGCGCCGAGCTGCTCGACAAGATCGTCGGGCTCAACGGGCACGCTATTGTCCAGGCCTATGGCGGACGGCTCGACAATTGGGAAAATGTCCTCACCCAAGTGCGCGAGACGCCGGGGGTCACCGACGCCTCTCCCCTGATCGAACAGCCGCTTTTCATTACGTTCAACGGCCGCGGTGAGGCTATCTTCCTGCGCGGCAACACGGCCGACGACATTGAAACTCTCAGCGAAAAAGTGGTGATGGGCAGCGTTGCCGGCCTCAATCCGGGCGGCAAGCGCGTGGCGATCGGTACGCGTCTCGCGCAGAATATTGGCGCGCGGGTGGGCGATACGATCACCGTGATAAACTTTGAGGGGCGCCCCACTCCGTTCGGCACGCAGTTCCGCAGGGTCGGCTATGAGGTCGCGGCGATCTTTGAGGTTGGCGTGTACGATTACGATGAGAAATTTGTCGTGATGCCGATTGCTGATGCCCAAACCCTGCTCTTGATGGGCGATTCCATTGGGATGATCGAGGTTTCGGTGACCGACGCGGACCAGGTCGGGCAGATCCTCGCGCCGGTGGCCGACGCGCTGGAGGGGCGGGCGGTGATCTCGGATTGGAAGACAATCAATTCCACCTTGTTCGAAGCGCTCCAGGTCGAACGCGTAGCGATGTTCTTTGCGCTCAGTTTCATGGTGCTCGTGGCCTCGTTCAACATCCTCTCCAGTCTGGTGATGCTCGTGCGGGCCAAGACCCGCGACATTGCGATCATGCGGACAATGGGGGCCACGCGGCGCAGCCTGCTCAAGATATTCGTCACAACCGGGACCACGATTGGCGCGATTGGAACGGTTTCCGGGCTTGCGCTTGGCTTTATCATTCTGCTCTTTCGCGAAGAAATCGTCTGGTTCATTGCAAAAGTAACCGGTCAGCAGATCTGGGATCCGGAAGTGCGTTTCCTGTCGACCTTGCCGTCTCGGACCGATCCTTGGGAAGTGGCCGGTATTGTTGCCCTGGCGTTGATCCTCAGTTTCCTCGCTACGCTCTATCCCGCGCTGAAGGCGGCCAACACCGATCCGGTTCAGGTGCTGCGTTATGAGTGAGGCGATTGCACAGCTCTCTGGCGTCAGGCGCAGCTTTGAACAAGGCGGGCAGCGGATCGATGTGCTGCGCGGGGTCGATCTTGTGATTGAGCCTGGAGAAATTGTCGCGCTGCTTGGGCCATCGGGTTCGGGCAAGTCGACCATGCTGCAGGCGGTAGGGTTGCTCGAAGGCGGATTTGAAGGGTCGATCAAGATTGCCGGCACCGCCGCGGAGACACTTCCGAGCGACCGGCGCACCGCGCTTCGCCGCGAGCATCTGGGTTTTGTCTACCAGTTCCACCACCTGCTTCCCGATTTTGACGCGCGCGAGAATGTCGTGTTGCCGCAGATGATCGCGGGAACCGCGCGTGTCGAGGCGGAAGCGCGGGCGGAAGGCCTGCTGAGCAGTCTTGGCCTGGAGCACCGCCTGGACCATCGCCCGAGTCAGCTTTCTGGCGGTGAACAGCAACGCGTGGCGGTGGCTCGCGCGCTCGCCAATCAGCCGACGCTTGTGCTGGCCGATGAGCCAACCGGCAATCTCGATGAAACGACGTCGGACAAGGTTCTTGCCCAGTTCCTGGAATTGGTTCGCGGGGAGGGCAGCGCGGCTCTGGTTGCGACCCATAATGAGCGGCTCGCTTTGCGAATGGATCGAATTGTGCGCCTCGTTGACGGGGTGCTCGAATAGGGCAACAGTGTCGGCATGACGCTTGCACCCACGATCGCCGCCGTTTTGCTAGCCGCACAGGCGAGCGCTGAGCCCACCCCTCCCGCTCCTCCTGCTGCGCCTCCTGCGCCTTGCGCGAGCGACCACCATCGCGCGTTCGATTTCTGGATTGGCGAATGGGACGTTTTTGTGACCGGGAGCGACGAAAAAGCCGGCGAAAGCCTGATCGAACGGGTTTCCAACGGGTGCGCAATTCGCGAGACCTGGATGCCAATGCAAGGCGAGGGTGGAACCAGTCTTTCGCTCTTGAATCATCGCTCGGATCGCTGGGAACAGCTCTGGATTGGCAGCGATGGCAGGCGGGTCGATTTCATTGGCGGCGCGGTTGATGGGAGAGTGGTTCTAACCGGCTATTGAGACGATATTGGCGGGCCGGGTCGAGATGGGTTGATCCGGATGATGTTCACAGCCCATCCCGATGGGAGTGTTCACCAGTTTGGCCAGGCATCTGGTGGTCACGGCCTTGGCTGGGTGACCAGTTTTGATTTTACGTACCGGCCCAAATCCAACGCAAGTTCAGGGAAAGCACAATGACCACCATTGCCGATTTCACCGTCACCACCAATCGCGGGGAGGACCTCGATCT
>CALCCG010000115.1 GCA_937899785.1 uncultured Erythrobacter sp.
GCCTGTCGAATCGGAAAGTGCGATGTGTCGCTTATCCCCCCACGACGCGAATGATCCTAGATCAAAGGTGCGATTTGACCAAACCGAGCCCAGGATGAGCGCATGTCTACGCTGACGGCATGGACTAAACCTATGAATTTTTGAGACTTTTGGAAACGGCCTCAACAGGCCCTTCTTGGCAAGGCCCGACGCAGTGTGGAACTTTGGAAGATGATGGCTCCCCGAGTTGGATTCGAACCAACGACCAAGTGATTAACAGTCACCTACTCTACCGCTGAGCTATCGGGGAGCAGCACGAACGGGTTTCTCTCCGTGTGCGGAAGCGCGCGTATATGGTCGCTTGCCGTTGTTGGCAAGAGCTTTGTGACGCGATCTGTCCACGGCGTGCAACGAACGCACAGGCACGCCCTATTTTGCCGCGTTATGGCGTCTAATCGGTCATGAATTGTTCGGCCACAATTCGCTCTTCCAACGATTGGCCGGGGTCAAACAGCAGCTCAAGCTGGGTGCTGCGCTCAATCGTGAGCGACACATCCGCGATGTCGCGCAATTCCTTTTGATCGGCGACGGCCGCGACGGGGCGTTTGCCGGGATCGAGCACTTTGAACCCAATCTTCATCCGGTCGGGCAGGATAGCGCCCTTCCATCGGCGTGGGCGGAACGGGCTGATCGGGGTCAGCGCCAGCATCTCGCTGTCCAGCGGCAGGATCGGGCCGTTGGCGGACAGGTTGTAAGCGGTCGAGCCAGCGGGGGTGGCGACCAGCACGCCATCGCCCACCAGCCTTTGGATGCGCACCCGGCTGCCCACGGTCACTTCGATCCAGGCGGTCTGGCGTGTTTCACGCAGCAGCGAGACTTCGTTGATGGCCCACAGCGCGTGGGCTTCGCCGCTTTGCGTGGTGGCGTGCATGCGCAAGGGGGCGATGGTCTTGCTCTTCGTTCGTGCCAGGCGATTGCGGATCACCGCGCGCTTGTCATAGCGGTTCATGAGAAAGCCGACTGTGCCCAAATTCATGCCGTAAGCCGGGATGATGCGGCCCGCGTCCAGCATCGCGTGCAGGATCTGCAGCATAAAGCCATCGCCGCCCAAAACGACGGCGACATCCGCCTCTTCCAAAGGCACAAAGTCGCCCTGCCGGGAAAGGTGCTCACGCGCTTCCTGCGCTCGCGGGCTTTCCGAAGCGAGCAACGCAATACGCTCAAAGCGGGAATCCTTTGCGTTCTTCGCCCGTTCGTCATCCATTGGTGCCAACCCCTGCGCGCGCGGCGCTTTTGCGCTTGATGGGGCCATCGTGTTTCTTCCCCCCGATTAGCCGAATTCCGCCAAAGACGCGCGGCTAGTACTTATCCTGATGTTCCAATTCTGGTCGGATTGCAATTGATGCGAGCGATCCGGAACAAGTCGGCGTAAAGAAACTGTCATGGAATCAGGCAAGCCCAAATCGCCGCCATCCTTGCGCGTGGTGAACGAGCGCGATCCGATCGGGGATCTGCGCGCAGCGTCGCCAGCGCAGCTTGAGGGAGATTTGCTGCAGGCGCTTGATAGCCAAGACATTGTCGTCCTGTTCCAGCCTCAATTTTCCTGTCGCGATGGTGCGGTTGTGGGGGCCGAGGCGCTGGCGCGTTGGAATCATCCGGCGTTTGGCCAGATCGGCGCGCGTGACCTATTCGCGATTGCTGAGCGCGCGGGGCTTGTCGCGCCGCTGTCGCGCCATGTGGTCTCTTTGGCGCTGGAAGAAGCCGCGCAATGGCCCGTCAATCTTTCGCTTTCGCTCAACATAACGCCCGAGGAGCTGAGCGATCCGCACTTCGCGTCAGACTTTGCCAATCTGATCGCCAAAAGCCCGATTGAGCCGCGTCGCCTGATGCTGGAGATCACCGAGGACCTTTTGCTGTGCAACATTGAACAGGCCGCTGGAGCGTTGGGCGCGCTGCGCGAGCTGGGCTTTCGCACCGCGCTTGACGATTTCGGAGCGGGTTTCTGCAACTTTCGCTACCTGCGCGATCTGCCGCTTGACGCGATCAAGCTCGACAAGATCATGGTCGACACAGTGCCCGGCGATGCAAAAGCTCTGGCGGTGCTGCGCGCGATTATTGCGCTGGGCCACGCGCTCAATCTGGATGTCTATGCGGAAGGGGTTGAGACCGAGATTCAACGCGCCGCCATTCAGGCCGAGGGGTGCCAGTACTGGCAGGGCTTTCTGCGCGCGGTTCCCATGGCCAGCGACAATGTCGTCCAACTGGCGCAAACCGCACGGGGGCGAGGGCACGGCTAAGCGCGCAATCGGGCCCAAACGCTGCATCAGTTGACGCCCATCAAGGCATCGCATAGCCCAAGGACGTCGAGACCGTCCTTTGCGGTGAGAGCGACATGTGAGCGAGGCGAGGGCGCCGCAATGATCCGACACAGTCTCAAAACCGATCGGCCTGGCGATCTGGGGGCTTTCGAAAGTCTGGTCTATCCGATCGGCTCTGACGCCTTTTTCGCTGACATCTGGCGCAAGCAAATCCTTCTGATCGACGGCGAGGGCGCTCCTCCGCTTCCCCTCATTGATACCGATCAGTTCCTGACGGTCCTTTATGAGGCGGGTCTGGGATCAATGCCTATTCGCTACACTACGCCGGGCGTGAACAGCTCGGAGGCCAACCGCGATGCGTTTTTCCGGCTAAAGGCGAAATGGGAAAGACCGCCGAGCCTGAGCGAACTGGCGGCGCAGACCGCTGGCAGCACGCTGGTTTTCGATGCAATCGCGGGACGCGTGCCACGGGCCAAGGCGTGGTGCCGCGAAATATTCAAGGCGAAGAAGCTCGCCTGTGACTTTAACGCTTATTTCGGATCGAGCGAAGGCGCGAGCGCGTTTGGCGCGCATTTCGACTTGGAGGATGTATTTGTTCTTCAAGTCGAGGGGCAAAAGGACTGGCACCTTTGGGAAGCGCCTGAGCCCTCGACTGGCCTCACTTGGTCCGACTGTGAAACGCCAACCGCGCCGCCGGATCAGATCGTGCGGCTTTCCCCTGGCGATATTCTCTACGTGCCGCGGCGGCGCTGGCATTGGCCCAAAACCGTCGGTGATGGCGCATCGTTTCACCTGACGCTTCAAGTCGT
>CALCCG010000116.1 GCA_937899785.1 uncultured Erythrobacter sp.
TACCTCTATCGGCAAGTCCCCGACATGGGTCAGGAAGGGGACAAATACCCCGATAGTGGTTGGCGCTTCCGTGGCACGGACGAAGCAGTTGAAGCCGACAGCAATAAAGAAAACCCTTTCGAGTATATCGCTATAGGCAAAGTCTTGAACGCGGACGACCGCTGGCTTCACCTAATTGACGAAGAACCCGGCGTGGCCTTCCAGTTGGATCCGGATGCGCAAGACTACATAAGGTATGATCGACCAGATCTGCTCGTTAGTGATCTGGACGACGATCAATAAAGCAAATGCTCGCGCACCGTTTGCGCCCATAGCGCTTCATCCTGTGCCGCCGCCTCGTCCAAATCGCCCGGGGCTGAGCCCGCATCATCGACACACTCGCGAAGCCCTGGCCCGCCGTTGATTACATCAATCGCTAGGCGATCCAGTTCGTACTCGTAAGGGAAATCGCGCCACAGATTGTAATCGGGATAGAGTGTGCGGATGGCTTTGAAAGCCAGCGCCTGCAGGCGCCACGGGCGGAAGAGTTCGTGCGCGTAGTCCGGGCCCTCGGCGAGCATCATCAAGCCGTTGCACAGCTTGCCGGCGTGTTTGTGAAAGGTCGGTTCGAACCAGCATTCGCGAACCGTCACGCCGCCGCACCATTCGGGGGCCATTTGCTTCATAAGCTTCCAAACACCATTCGCGTCCACATCCGGCGCGCCAAACAGCACCTCCAGAGGGCGCGTGGTGCCCCGCCCTTCACTCAAGGTCGCGCCCTCAATCATCACCGTGCCCGCGTAGCAGCGCGCCATATTGACGCTCGCGGCGTTGGGTGACGGGATCACCCAGACGCGGTCCTTGGGCCATCCATAGCCGCTTGCGACCGCGCCTGACGGCTCATCGGGCCGCCAGCCTTCCATCGCGACCACGCGATAATCCACGTCGAGCCCGAAATGCGCGATAAAGAAATGCCCCATCTCGCCCAAAGTCAGCCCGTGGCGCATTGGCATGGGTGCGGCTCCCACAAAGCTCTCGTGCCCCGGGATCAGCATCGTCCCTTCAATAGGGCGCCCTGCCGGGTTCGGTCGATCGAGCACCCACACGCCTTTACCGCCCTTCGCCGCTTCCTCAAGCAAGTACAGCAGAGTTGTGACAAAGGTGTAGATAACGCATCAAAGCTCCTCCAAATAAAACAGAAAGACATCCGCAGTCGCCATCATCTGCCCGCTTGGCCGTCGCACCTCGCCGTAAAGCGAAAAAACGGGGACGCCGTATTGCGGGTCGGTCTCATCCGCGGTTTCGACCATATTGTCCTGCTTATCGCCGCGCATACCGTGCTGCGGGCCGAGGGCGCAGGT
>CALCCG010000117.1 GCA_937899785.1 uncultured Erythrobacter sp.
GCCCTCGCGCGCGACCTCGGCCTCGGCGCCCTTTTCGCCCAACACCAGATCGGCGGCGTGGATTTCGCCTGTCTCGTCAACGGGTTGGGGGCTCAGCCATTCCTGAAAACTAAGCGGGTTAGCCAAAGTCGCCGACAGGGCGACGCGCTGCATATCGGGCGCAAGTTGCTGTAGCCGAGCCAGAGCCAGCGCCAGCAGATCGCCGCGTTTTCCGGTCGCAAAGGCGTGCACCTCATCGATGACAACGCGCTTGCACGTGCGGAACAGCTCAAGACTTTCCGGATAGGACAGCAGCAGCGACAAGCTTTCCGGCGTCGTCAGCAGCACATGCGGCGGCTTTTCGCGCTGGCGCTTCTTGCGGTCCGACGACGTATCGCCCGAGCGCGTCTCCACCCGAATGGGCAAGCCGATCTCTTCAATCGGGGTAAGCAGGTTGCGCTTCACATCGTGCGCCAGCGCCTTGAGCGGCGACACATAGAGCGTGTGCAGCCCATCTTTGGGCGGCGCGTCAGCGCTGGGGGCAAAGTCACACAAAGTCGGCAAGAACCCGGCGAGCGTTTTGCCCGCGCCCGTATCCGCAACCAGCAGGGCGTGACGCCCCGCGCGCGCTTTCGCCAACATATCGAGCTGGTGACGCCGGATGCGCCAACCGCGCGCGTCAAACCACGCCTGAATCTCAGGCGGGACCACGGGTTGTTGCAATAGGTCGGCGGGCGCGTTCACACCCCTTCAGATGGAGCGTCGGCGCCGCCGCGACAAGGCCGGATTGCCTCAGCTGGCGCCTTCTTGCTCAACCCAATCCAGCTCGCCATCCGCTTCGGACATGGACGTGTCTTGCGCGTCCTCCGGCTCGCGCGCGGCCAGGTCTTCCAAGCTGACGCCCAACAGTGCAGCGAGCGTGTCCTGCTCTTCAGCGTTCAGATCCGAAAAGCTGCGGCCCTTGGGGTATTTCTCCGCAATCTGGCCGACATTGCCCATCATGTCGGGCATCGCCTTCATGACGGCGGGCATCATCTCGTTCATCGAGGCCATAACCTGCGGATCGGCGAAGATCAGAAAGCTTTCACTGGCGTATTTCTGGCCCACCGGCGTTGCGAAATAGGCGTTCAAATCCGTCAGCTCTTCCTCGCTAAAGCGCACCGCGTAGGCGCGCGCGAGACCGGCGCGATAGCTTGGCTCGATCTTTACGACGACATCGGAGATCAGGCTCATCGTCACGCTCGCGATTTCCGCGTTGCGCACCGAGGCGTTGGGGTCCAGCAGCTCCCCCGCCTGCGCCAGATTGGCCTCGTCCACCAAGGTCAGCTCGCTGGGCGCAAGGCCCGTGAGCGCCATCAGTTGGATGGCGGGCGATCCGGCGATGGTGCCCATCAGGCTGTCCATCATCGGCGCCAGCGTTTCGTCCATCATCTTGGCGTAGGTGCCTTCGGGAAACAGTTGCAGCACCACCGCCTGCGCGGCGGGGACGCGCGCTTCCTGTTCGCTCGTCAGCGGATCCGCGCTGCCGAACATATCGCCAAACAGCGCGCCCATCGCGTCGAGCTCTTGCTGCAATTCGGTGTCAGCGGCGCTGTCTTGCTCCTGAGCGAGCGCCGGCGTGGCAGTGGTGAGGGCCAAGGCCGAAAGGGCGTTGGTGAGACGTTTCATGGGTTTTCCTCTCTTCGTGTGCGCTGCGACCCGCACGTAAATCGGGTTAGAGATTGTGCTACGATATTACCGGCGCTTAGTGACCGACGCTTTCGCCGCGTTCGAGCCCCGAAAGCGCCAACTGCTCGTCGATCTGCGCGATCAGGCGGTCCAGCCCCTCTTCGCTGTCGCTCTCTGCGCGCGCGACCAGCACGTCCTGCGTGTTCGAGGCGCGCAGCAGCCACCAGCCATCGGCGGTGTTGACGCGCACGCCATCGGTCGCGTTGACCTCTTCGACATCGGGGCCGGGATTGGTGGTGAGGCGCTGCGTCACCTCGTCAATGGCGGGGAATTTGCGCGCTTCGTCCACTTGGAAACGCATCTCGGGCGTGTTCAGCATCGGCGGGATCGCGCCGCGCAGGTCGGTCACCGATTGTCCAAGCCGCG
>CALCCG010000118.1 GCA_937899785.1 uncultured Erythrobacter sp.
CTGCGATATCGGCGACCACTCCAGAGCCCACACGCGCAACCAGAATGCCGAAAATGACTCCCGCCGTTAAAGTGGCGGTGACTTGGCCAAGGCGCTCGGGTGCCACCCTTCGCGACGCGTAGGCGGGCAGTAAATAGGGCGCGATGGTGAAAAAGCCGAGCCAAGTCGAACCCGCGGTAAAGATCAGGAAATTGGGCGCAAGCGTCATCGCCACCAGCCCAGCCGTCTGGGCCGCGGTGAAAACAAGCGCCAACCGCCGGTTTGAATACAAATCGCCCAACGGCAGCAGCAGCAGGATCCCCAGTGCCAAAGCCAACTGGTTGAGCGCCGGAACCAAACCTATCTGAGCATCGCTTACCGAGAAGCTGCGTGCCACCTCTCCGATGATCGGATGGATATAATATGCGTTGGCCGTCACGACTGCGACAGCGAGCGCCAGAAGCAGTTCTTGGCGACGCGTGAGATACGCCGGGTTGGCCAGGGTCAAAGTCGCTTGCTTACTTCAAAAAACCCGCGCGTTTCCCCGTATCGATAACACCTTGCGCAAGCTCGACCGGTCGATCCTCCTGACAAAAATGTCCGCAATCGGAGAGCATTCCGTGCGGTTGGCCCTTTGCTCCCGCGATGTTTTCATAGAGCTCCGGACCGTTCTTGCCGAGCACCGGATCATCCTCGCCAAACAGAGTTAGGAAAGGCTTGTCGAACGCACCAAGGCCCTTCCAAGCGGCGATGTTTTGCGCGATCCCATCCATGCCGTCTTCCACCGGCACAAGCTGAGGGAAGGCGCGCGCGCCCGCTTTGCTTGCCTCATCGGGGAAGGGTGCGTCATAGGCAGCGACCTCTTCCGGCGTCAGCTCGGTGGCGGTTGAACGCTGGAGCAACTCGCCGATCTTGAAGTCGGGTGAGGACTTAGCGAATTCGCGCCATAGCAGGAACGCCTCCGAGGGCGAACCCCCGGTTGGCAGAACCGTATTGCTGGCGACGACGCAGGTGAAACGCTCCGGCTCTTCGCCAACAATGCGCAGGCCCAGAAGACCACCCCAATCCTGGCAGAACAACGCCGCCGGTCCGGGCGCTACCGCATCGCGCCATTGCTTAAGCCAACTCACATGCCGGTCGTAGGAGTAAAAGCCGACATCATCGGGTGTGTCGCTCTTGCCAAAGCCGATCAGGTCGGGCGCAAGGCAGCGAAAGCCGGCTTCGACCAGGATCGGGATCATTTTGCGATAGAGAAAGCTCCAGCTCGGCTCGCCATGAAAGAGCAGGACAGCTGGCGCGTCCTTAGGCCCTTCATCAAGGTAATGCATGCGTCCGGAAAAGCCGTCGCCTAGATCGATTTCGAGCCAGTTTTCGGCAAAGGGATAGTCGGGGATGGCTGCAAAGCGCGCGGGGTCGGCTTTCAGGATTTGCACGAGTCTGTTCTCCTCTCACTCACCACGGTCCGTAGCACATCGCAACCGATCGACCAGCCCTTCGAATGCGGAAACAGTTAGTGGACACAGGCCGTCCGTGACGGCAAGCCGGTTTGGGAATGAGGAACCTGAAAACGCTATGCAGAAAGAATCCGACGACCTTGCTGAAATCCGTCGCGCGGTGCGCAGCCTTTGCGATGATTTCCCTGGTGAATACTGGCGCACCAAAGACGCTGCCCGTGAATATCCCGGCGAATTTGTCGACGCGCTGACGAAGGCCGGCTTTCTCGCCGCGCTGATCCCGCCGGACTATGGCGGGAGCGGATTGAGCCTTGATGCGGCCTGCGTGATCATGGAAGAGATCCAGGCAACCGGCTGCAACGGCAGCTCCGCGCACGCGCAGATGTATATCATGAACACTCTGCTGCGATACGGGAGCGAGGACCAAAAAGCGCAGTATCTGCCCAAGATCGCCGACGGTTCGCTTCGCCTTCAGGCCTTTGGTGTGTCTGAACCCACAAGCGGCACCGATACACTCAGCCTGAAGACCCGGGCGGTCAAAGACGGCAACCAATATGTGATCAACGGCCAGAAGATCTGGACGAGCCGTGCGGAACACTCTGACCTAATGCTCTTGCTCGCGCGCACCACGCCGCGCGACCAGGTCGAGAAGAAGACCGAAGGTCTCTCAATGTTTCTCGTCGACATGCAGGAGGCACAGCGATCGGGGATGGAGATCAAGCCGATCCGCACCATGATGAACCATTCCAGCTGTGAGGTGTTTTTCGACGATCTGCGTATCCCCGCAACCGCACTGATAGGCGAGGAAGGGAAGGGCTTTCGCTACATCCTCTCAGGTATGAACGCGGAGCGCATTCTGATCGCCGCCGAGTGTATTGGCGATGCGAAATGGTTCATTGAACGCGCCAGCGCCTACGCGAGTGATCGCAATGTCTTTGCGCGGCCTATCGGCCAAAACCAGGGGATCCAGTTCCCGATCGCGCGCTGCTACGCGCAGATGCGCGCGGCAGAACTCATGGTCCACCACGCAGCGCATGTGTATGACGAAGGCGGCAATCCCGGCGAAGAGGCCAATATGGCCAAACTGCTCGCCTCCGAGGCCAGTTGGGAAGCCGCCGACATGTGCGTCCAGACTCATGGAGGCTTCGGCTTCGCCGAAGAATACGATGTCGAGCGCAAATTTCGTGAGGCGCGGCTCTACACGGTGGCGCCGATCTCGACGAACCTGATCCTGTCCTATCTGGCCGAACACGTCCTGGGCCTTCCGCGTTCTTACTGAATATCCGGCCCGCGCAATCCGTGCGATACTTGGGTGGATTGGGCTATTTGGACTTGAACCATATGGTTAACTGTGATTCTGTGCCGCCATGGATCGGGCTAAACCATCAAGCGCTTATAGTGGACCTGTGCGGGTGGCCCTTCCGGGTGATCCCATGAGGCGTTGGAGCGCGCTGATGCTGCTCCTTGTTTTGAGCGGTCTGGCTGTTGCTGGCCCTTGGGGCGCTCTTGCGTGGCGCGAGAACGCGGCCGCGTTGAGCGTGCGCTCGAGCCAGATTGCGGCGCTAGAAGAAGAGATTGCAGCGCTTGAGAACCGGGTGGATTTGCTTGATCCGAAGGCGGTCGACCCCGATCTGGCGGACGAACTCGCAAGGCGAAATCTCGGCGTGCTCCACGCTGACGAGGTGGTGATCACGCTTCCGGAAGAGTGATCGGCGCTCTTAGCCAAAGCAGCCTTCTCACAACCCGCGCGCTTGCGACGCTTTGCGTTGCTTCTTGCGCGCGCTTCGTCCAAGACCGACCATGAAAATGGGAACGCTGAGCGTGGCGGAGGACGTGTCAGGCTCGGCCTTTAAGGGACCACGATCATGGCCAAATCCGCCAAGCCGGCTGCCAGGAAAGCTCCGCAAAAGAAGCCCAAGAGCGACCCCGTTTCAAACGCTCCGGCTGACGATCTCGACTTCATTCTCCACTCTTTGCAAGAGGAGTTCGAGCAGGCGAAGCGGTTTAACGCCTCCCAAGAGCAAATGCTTCAGTTCTACGAGCAGATGCTGCTGATCCGCCGTTTTGAGGAAAAGGCAGGACAGCTCTATGGCCTTGGCCTGATCGGGGGGTTCTGCCACCTCTATATAGGCCAGGAAGCGGTCGCGATCGGCCTGCAATCCGCACTCGATGGCGATAAGGACAGCGTCATCACCGGCTATCGCGATCACGGCCATATGCTGGCCTACGGGATCGATCCGAAAGTCATCATGGCTGAACTTACGGGCCGCGAGGCGGGCATCTCGAAGGGCAAGGGTGGCTCGATGCACATGTTCTCGACTGAACACAAATTCTATGGCGGCCATGGCATAGTCGGTGCGCAGGTGGCGCTGGGCGGGGGTCTCGCTCTGGCGCACCAGTACAACGAAGATGGTGGACTGTGCCTGGCCTATTTTGGAGACGGCGCGGCTAACCAGGGCCAGGTCTACGAAACCTTCAACATGGCCGCGCTCTGGAACCTGCCGATCGTGTTTGTGGTCGAGGATAACCAATACGCGATGGGAACCTCAACCAAGCGCGGTTCGGCTGAGACGCGATTCTATCGCCGTGGCACCGCGTTCCGCATCCCGGGGATGGAGGTGAACGGCATGGACGTCCTCGAAGTGCGCGCGGCGGCCGAGGTCGCGTTTAAGCATGTGCGCGAGGGCAAGGGCCCGGTGCTGATGGAGTGCAACACCTATCGTTATCGGGGCCACTCAATGTCCGACCCAGCCAAGTACCGCACTCGCGAGGAAGTGCAGGACCAACGCGATCACCACGATCCGATCGAGGGCCTCAAGAAGACGTTGATTGAGGGTGGAAAGACCGAGGAAGACTTAAAGGCCATCGATAAAGCCATACGCGCGCGCGTTGCGCAGGCGGCTGACTTTGCTGAAAATTCTCCGGAGCCGCCACCGCCGGAGCTTTACACCGATGTGCTGGTGGAGAACCACTAATGCGTGCCTTGCTGATTGTGGCCGCCCTTGCGCTCTGCTCTGCTCCGCTTGCTGCGCAAGAGACTGAAAAATCTGTCGGGACCTTGCTGATTGAGTGCGCGCCAACCGAATACGAAACGGCGATTGATTGCTTGGAAACGCACCTCACCCCGGAGTCGCTGACAACGCTCAAGGAAGAAGGGGCCGTCATGGCCCACTTTGGCCTCGGCATGTGGATCCGCAACAATTGGGGCTTATGGGGTGGCGGGCCGTTGGGGCAGTCGCTCAATAAGATGGGATTTGTGCACCCGGACGATATGTCGAGCGAAATCTTGGCCGGGCTCGTCGCCCGCCTGCGCGACGAAGCATACGATCTCGAGGCTCGGATCGCTTACTACAAGTCCTACTGGGACGCGGCGGCTGAGGAAGAACCACCCGAGCCTCTGGCTCCCACTCCGCACGAGCAAACTCAAACCGAAACTGAAGCGCCTACGGGCGAGCGAGATTCGGAGAACCACTGATGGCGATTGACCTCAAAATGCCCGCTCTGTCACCCACGATGGAAGAGGGCACCCTCGCCAAGTGGCTTAAGGCCGAAGGCGACGCAATTGAGCCTGGCGATATCATCGCCGAGATCGAGACTGACAAGGCGACAATGGAGTTTGAAGCCATCGACGAAGGCGTCCTTGGCAAAATCCTGATTGCCGAGGGAACGGAGAACGTGGCTGTTGGTACCGTTATAGCCACGCTTGAGGGGGAGGAGGAGGAGAGCGCACCAACGCCCGCGCCAACGCCTACACCTACACCTGCGGCTGCTCCCAAACCCGCGCCCGCGCCTGTGGCGACGCCAGCCGAGCCAGTCATCTCAAAAGCGGCGGGCGACCCTGAAATTCCGGCCGGAACCAGCTCCACGCAGATTTCTGTCCGCGAAGCTCTAAGGGACGCAATGGCGGAGGAAATGCGCGCTGATAAACGCGTCTTCGTGATGGGTGAAGAGGTCGCTGAGTATCAGGGCGCCTACAAGGTGACGCAGGGGCTGCTGGATGAATTCGGTCCCAAACGCGTGATCGACACGCCCATAACCGAGTATGGCTTCGCCGGGATCGGCACGGGCGCGGCGATGGGCGGCTTGCGGCCGATTGTCGAGTTCATGACGTTCAATTTTGCCATGCAGGCTATTGACCACATCGTGAACTCGGCGGCCAAGACCAATTACATGTCCGGCGGCCAGATGCGCTGTCCGGTCGTGTTTCGTGGACCCAATGGCGCGGCTTCGCGCGTAGGCGCGCAACACTCGCAGAATTACGGCCCCTGGTACGCCAGCGTGCCGGGCCTGATCGTGATCGCGCCCTACGATGCAGCCGACGCAAAAGGGCTGATGAAGGCCGCCATTCGCTGCGAAGACCCGGTGGTCTTCCTCGAAAACGAGCTTGTCTATGGCCGAAGCTTTGATGTGCCGGATCTTGATGACCATGTCCTTCCAATCGGCAAAGCGCGCATCGCGCGCGAAGGCTCAGACGTTACGATCGTATCGTATTCGATAGGGGTGGGCCTCGCGCTCGAAGCGGCGGATACACTGGCTGCGGAGGGGATCAATGCGGAGGTCCTTGATCTTCGAACCCTGCGTCCCATCGACAAAGAGGCAATCCTCAGCAGCCTTGCCAAGACCAACCGTCTCGTGGTGGCAGAGGAGGGTTGGCCCACCTGCTCGATCGCAAGCGAAGTGATTGCGCTGTGTATGGAAGAGGGCTTTGACGATCTCGACGCGCCGGTTCTGCGCGTGTGCAACGAGGATGTTCCCCTTCCTTACGCCGCCAACCTGGAAAAGCTTGCGCTCATTGATGCGCCCCGGATTGCCGAGGCGGTTCGCAAAGTGTGCTACGTCTAGGTTGCAAAGGGCGCTTGGGCGCTTCGCACACGGATCAAGGACGGTCGGCCTGATACACGTTGCAAGCGGCGACGCCCGTGGCGGGCTCCGTCTGGTAAAGCCCTGTTAAATCCCTTTGATCGCGTACGTTGAAGGCGGCGGTGTAGACAATCTCTTCGCCGTCGAGCCAGTCAAACGGGGTGAGCGACTCGTAGGTGTAAGCCACTTCGACAAACATAACCGCCGTGCCAGAACTTGCCGTGATTTCAGACCCATTGTCCCCCATACCCGGGAACGATGTGCCTTCTGCGCCATCGCCTTCGGCGCCATAAGCGGAATCGTACTGCTTCGCGCCCCGGCAACGCTGCCAGGTAATCCACTGGCCTCCCTCAGCATTTTGCTGAAGGCTTGAGATGATGACCCGGCCTTGCTCAAAGATGCCAATCGTGTCGCCAGCCTTCTCCGCGCCGACAAGCGACGAATTGATATCGTCCTCATAGACTTTTCGCGCGGTCAGAACATCGGTTTCGCCGACGCGCGAGGCGTTATCGGCCACTTGCATCGCGATCTGGCTGATCTGCATGTGTGTGATGGTGTAGTAAGCGGTTTCGCTGCCCATAAGGCCCATCGCCAGGAAGATTGGCGCGACAAAGGCAAACTCGGTCAAAGCCAGCGCAGACGTGTCCCCGGCCAGTTTGCGCGAGAAACACCCCAAGCGGGCTCGCAGGCCAACCGCGTCATCAACGCGATCCAGTTTGGCATCCGCAGTGTTTGCGCCAGTCTTAGTGCTTGAGAAAATCATGGGCAATTTCCGGTCTCGGCAGAAATGTCTTGTTCGTCATAAGGCTGGTTGCGCAGAACCGTAGACGCGCGCAGCGTTACCTGTTGGGGCATCCCGGCAACTCCATACATCGGGAAGAGCCGGTCATAGCTGACAACGGCCGTGTAAAGCACCGCGTCACGAGCGCCGCCGATGCCCGCTGCGCCTTTGTTGGCGTCCCATTGTCCGTTTCCGTTGGCGTCGACAAACACCTCGTTGTTGTTGCACTGACCATCGCCGTTCTCGTCGTCATACTCTTCCTGCTCACCGATATCGCTGAACTCAAAGTGCGACAGCTTCTCAAGCTGGATCGAGGCGGAATTGGGAACAACCGACTTCACGCGATCGATAACGGTTTGGTCGATGGTGGCTTCCTGGCTGCCGGCGCTTTCCAGGGTGAGGTCGCGGCCCGCCGACTGCATCGCCCCGTTCATCATGCCATGAGTGTATTGCGTGTGCGCCATGTCAAACACCCCCATGATCATGAGGATAAAGACCGGCGCCACCAGACCAAACTCGACCAAAGTGGCGCCTTCATCGCAAGCGGTGAGGCGGCGAAGAGTCGGAACGGACCTCATTGGGTCAACCTCAGCGCCGCAATGCGTTGCGCAATCTCTTCAAATGTCTCGCTAAGCTCGGTGGAATCATCCGCCACGAAGGCGCGACCCGGCGTCGCGCAGTCGGACAGGTTTTCGGTCAATTCCGTACCGAAGGCGACAACCCAGACCGAGATGTTTTCCTGGCGTGCGAGTCGGCACGCGGCTTGAAAGCGTTCGGCGTGCGCGGTGTTCAGGTTGTTCCAGTTGCCGCCGGCCACTCGGCGGGTCCACCGCTCGAGACCATACATGCCATAAACCTCCCAGTTAGGGGCAAGGAGGCCATCGGTCATGAACACAATGTGTCGCGCAATCGCGTCGCCGTTAGGAGCCGCTGCGTTGCTGCTAGAGAAGATACCGTTGGGTGAGATGAATCGCGCACCCCAGAGCATGCCAATGTCGTGATAGGTGTTGCTGCGACCCTGCAGACTGTCGACATAGGCCTGAAGATCAGAGCGAGAGATGTCGGTAAGGCGAAACGCCTCTTTCGGGCAAGAATAGCCGGGGCGCGACTGGTCGACGATGTCACCATTGGCGTTGACCCGCTCCGACTCGGCGACATCGTTGAGAGTAATCGACCCATTATTTTTGTTCGTGCTCGTTGTTTCGGAAATCCCGCTCCCGTTGCGCCGCTCCCAAACGAGATTCTTGACAACGGGTTTCCAGCGCTCCGCTTGTGTCGAAGGCACCAGGTTGATGTTCATGTCGAGAGCGCCGGAGGGGATCGGATCGAAATTGGTGGTAGCAACGGTATCCGCCTCTTCGATGCAGCCGTCCCAGGTCTGGGTCGCCATGTTCCCACTGCCGCCGATAGGAACACTGACTTGGGGAGTGCTATCATAGAGCGTGGTCAGATCGACGGATTCCCAGCCAGCTGGGCTGCCAGCGGGGTTATCACCGCCAGGAGGGCTCGCGGTATCAACCTGTCCGTAAACCCACTCAACAAACTCAATGCCACCGGACTGGAGCTCCTCGACCTCAGCGAAGGTTACGTCGGCTTTGAACTCGGTGACTTCCCAGCCATATCGGCAACGCCCATCGCTAGAACGGTAGTCATAGCCACCCACTCCATTGCGCAACGTTTCATTGTCGTCATCGTACACCGTGTAACGGAAGTTGCCCTCGACATACTGATCGTCTTCGCCCTGGTGGGTGCCGAGCGTTGAAACCATTTCATTTTCGTAGCTGGCCGGGGCAAGCGCTGCGCATGTGCTTTCAGAACCGACGTAATCCGTTTCGAAGTCGTAATAGGGTTCCTGAATATCGTAGGGTTCACCGACCTCGAGGATCTGCTCACCGATATCCACCCATTCTTCGGTGTTCTCGAATACCGCCCAACGCGATTCAAAGACGGCTTCGCTCGCCATCCAAGAAGAGTTTTCCGCAACGATGGCATCGCCCACATTCACATTTGATGCGTAGGGCACCATGCCGTAGCGCACTTGCGCCTGCGGCGAGGTGGAGGCTTCGACCGTGTCGTAAAAGGTCATCACCGCCGAGCGAAGACCGATCATTTTGGCCCCTGCGTCCTCAGAATTCCCGCAGTTACCACCGGTGGGATTGTCCGGCGCGCAATTCATGGAGCCCGTGACGTCGACCACAAACATGATGTCGGTGTTGGAAATGTTGATGTCCGCGGTGCAGCTAACCGACAAGTCGAACTGTCCGTAGCCGAAAATGCCCATCAAGCTTGTCGGGAGCGTGCCCGAGGCTGTGCCGTTCACTTCCCCAGCTTGCGTACCAACATAGGTGCGCGCTTGGCCGGTCATGCCAAACATGCCGGTTTCGAAGTTCTGATCGTAGAAATTCTCACCAATCGTCTTGTGCGCGTTTGTGAACGTGTCGTCCGCCATGGCCCGACGCGCGGCGAGAGCGCCTGCGTCGCACGCCGCCTGCATCCGGGTCTCAGCCATGTAGAAGCGGCTTGCATCCACAGCGCCTCCAATCATTGCGAGCAGCGGAACCATTGCCGCAGCGCCGATTGCAATCGTGTTCGCTGACGCGTCGCTCAGGAGTTCTTTGAAAAAACCGCCTTGAAACTGGCCTGTCACATTGATTGGTTGATCCATGCGATGATAGTCCTTCTGGCACGGCCCCGCGCTCCCTGGCGGCGGAAACCTCGACGAGATGGTCTGACCTATAACCCGCCGCTGGTAACCGAAATCCGAAGCTATGTGGTTAAGAAGGCGTAAAGGTTGTTTCGCGAACAACGATGCCAGAACCGACAGTTTGCGCGCTGGACGTAGCTTGACTAATCACCGCAAGGCTAAGCAAACGGCGGCGTTCATGTCACTCTCACCATCCGAAGATCTTGCCGACGAAGCGCTCCTTGCGATCGCCTATACCCCTCCAATTATGCGCGACGCGTTAACTATACTTCTTGAGTTTGATATGCGTTTGGGGCGGATCGTTTCGGCGACAAGCGAACCGATGTTGGGCCAGATGCGGCTTGCCTGGTGGCGCGACACATTAGGTATCCCTGTCAGCGATCGACCGGTTGGTGATCGGGTGATGGACGGCCTGGGGAGGGCGTGGTGCGGCGGTGAAGCCGCGCTCATTGCGCTGATCAATGGATGGGAACTTATGCTTAGCGAACCTCCGCTATCCGCTGATGCCGCGCTTGGATACGCCAATGGGCGCGCGGCGGGCCTTGCGGCCCTTGCGCAAATGATGGGCGGCGATGCTGAGACACACACGAACATCGAGGCTGCGGGGCGAATCTGGGCTCTGGCCGACGCGGCGAGCCACGTGGCACACGATACCGAGCGAGCGATGCTTCTCGACTTGGCGGCGACCGCGCCGCGCCCTGGGCGGATATCTGCGCCGTTTAAGGGAATTGCGGTCCTTGCTGCCCTTAGCGAGCGCTCGCTCAAATCCGGTGGTGCGCCTCTCATGGACGGCCGGGGCGCGGCGCTCGTCGCGCTACGCGCTGGCTTGTTAGGTCGCTGAAAGACGCTATGTTTTGGCTCTTGCGGTGATGGCGAAAGGGCCTGGCGCGATGCGACAGACAATTCTCGGAGTGTTCGTTGGGCTGATCCTGGCTGGCGTGGGCGTTTTCTGGTGGCAAGGGCAGGCGCAAGTTGAAGTGCTCGCCCCGCCGCCGCCAGAACCTGAAGAGCCTGCGCCCGCAGGGGATGAGTTGCCGATCGCGGATCCCGCTGACCTTGAGGGACCCGAGCCACCCGAGGCCAGCGATTTGACCCGCGAAGAGAAGCGCTTCTTCCGTTATGATCGCGATCGCGACCGCATCATCACCCGCAACGAAATGCTCTCGACCCGGTCCGACGCGTTTCGCAAGCTCGATGTCGACGGCAACAACCTGCTGACCTTCGAGGAGTGGGCGGTGACGACTGTCAACCGCTTTGAGGGCGCAGACGGCAATGGCGATGACAAGCTGACTCCTGCGGAATTCGCAACCACGGCGCCCAAGCCGAAGAAGCCCAAGCCAACTCCCGCCTGCGCCTGCTGATCAGGCCGCTACGGCCTCGCGCGTTGCGGCGAGCCAGTTCGACAAATCGACCTTGGCGCGGTTCGTATAGGCTTCTTTGCGCTGTTTCTTTTTGACCTCATGCAAAGGGGGAAAAAGCCCGAAATTGACGTTCATGGGCTGAAAGGTTGCTGCCTCGGCGTCCCCCGTGATGTGGCTCAGGAGAGCGCCAAGGGCGGTGGAGGCGGGGAGGGGCTTCCAATCACGCGCGCCCAGCTCGCACGCGGCCATGATTCCCGCGACCAGTCCGATCGCTGCGCTTTCGACATAACCCTCGCAGCCGGTCACTTGCCCGGCAAAGCGGATATGCGGCGCGGCTTTCAAGCGAAGTTGGCGATCTAGGACTTCGGGAGAGTTAAGGAAGGTGTTGCGGTGCAGACCACCCAGACGGGCAAACTCTGCCTTTTCAAGACCGGGTATTGTGCGGAACAGCTCGACCTGCGCGCCGTATTTCAACTTGGTCTGAAAGCCAACCATGTTCCACAAAGTGCCCAGCTTGTTGTCCTGGCGCAGCTGCACCACAGCGTAGGGCCAGCGGCCCTGAGGATGTTCTTCTGTGGTGTCGTAAGGGTTATCCAGCCCCACTCCTTTCATCGGGCCATAGCGCAGCGTCTCCACGCCGCGCTCGGCCATCACTTCGATCGGCATGCACCCATCGAAATAGGGCGCGTCCTTTTCCCACTCCTTAAACTCGCCTTTCTCGCCTTCGATAAGCCCAGCGTGAAAGGCGAGGTACTGCTCCTTGGTCATAGGGCAATTGATGTAATCGCCGTCTTCGTTGGAGGCTTCGGTTGTCTTGTTCCAGCGCGACTGGATCCAGCACTTCGACATGTCGATGCTGTCGCGGTGGACGATGGGGGCGATCGCGTCGAAGAAGGCAAGGCGTTCTTCGCCGGTAGCTTTGACGACGCTCTGCGCAAGGCTGGCCGCGGTTAGCGGGCCAGTTGCGACAATTGTGAGGCCGCTGTCGGGCAGGGTGTCCACGCGCTCGCGCACAATCTCGATATTGGGGTGTTCGCCCAGGGCTTTCTGCACTTCGTCCGAAAACACATCGCGATCCACCGCCATAGCGCTGCCCGCAGGCACTCGCGCCACTTCGCCTGCGCGCATCACGATAGAATCGAGCGCCCGCATTTCGTAGTGAAGGAGCCCGACCGCGTTTTTGGTGTCATCGTCGGACCGAAAAGAGTTTGAGCAGACCAGTTCCGCCAAACCATCGGTCTGGTGAGCCGGGGTCATCTCGCCCGAGCCTCGCATCTCCGACAGGCGCACTTTCGCGCCTCGCTGCGCGAGTTGCCAAGCGGCTTCGGACCCGGCTAGCCCGCCGCCGATAATGTGAACGTCGTGTTGCATAATGGCGCGAGAGGTAGTTGCGTGTTAGCGCTCGCGCAAGGGCAGGCCTAGCCCGACAAGGAGGGAACAACACGTGCCGAACGCCGGGCGGAGCCGCGCTCTGATTGAACATAGGCCTTGGCTGCTCGCCAGCCTCGTGGCGGGGATCGGATATTACTTCCTTTGGAATAACCCCGTGGGAGGGTTCTGGCTGATCCTGCTCAAGGGCAGCGGCGCGGGCTTTTTAGCGGTGTATGCGGTGCGCCGCACGCAGGGCGTGGATGGCGCAATCCTCACTGTTGCGCTCGCACTGAGCGCGATCGCCGACATGGCGCTGGAGATCAACTTCGAGGTGGGCGGAGCGTTGTTCTTTGCCGCGCACTGCGTTTTGATCGCGCTGTTTGTGCGCAACGCGAGACCCCAGCCTGTGGCGAGCCAGGTTGCCTGCGCGCTCACCCTTATGGCTGGTACACCCATCGTCTCGTTTTTCCTCAGCGGGCGGCTCGACATCGCGCTGTATTCGACCAGTCTTGGAGCGATGGCAGGCGCGGCTTGGCTAAGCCGCTTTCCGCGGTACCGCGTAGGCCTTGGCGCCGTACTCTTCATCCTCAGCGACTTGCTGATCTTCAGCCGGATAGGTGCTATCGATCTTGGACCGTTGCCCGATATCTTTGCGTGGCCGACCTATTTCGCCGCGCAGATCATGATAGCGACCGGAGTCGTCCAGACTCTGCGCGCAGACACTCCGCAAACTCAAAGAACACCCTAGTCTTTGAGCGCTCCGTCGTCCTCACCCGTTTCCTGATTGCCTCCGGCCGCGTCGTCCTCACCGGTTTCTTCGATCCGGGCGACGCTCACAATCTGTTCGTTATCCGCAACGTTGAAGAGGCGGTTGCCTGAGGACCCACGGCCATAGATCGCCCAGCCTTTGAGCTCATCAAAGCCGTTTTCAACGAGGTGGCGGAAATCGACGCTAAGGCGGATTAGCTTGCCCTGATCGGTGACCAGCATGATCTGATCACCGTGGGTGACCGGGAAGCTCGCTACAACTGGGCCGTTTCGGTCTTTCTCCGATGGTTCGCCGATATTGACCACGCCCTTGCCGCCGCGCCCGGTGACGCGGTATTCAAAGCTGGAGCTGACCTTGCCATAGCCGTTTGCGCAGATCGTTAGGATGAACTGCTCTTTCTTGGCCATTTCGGCCATGCGCTCTTGGCTGAGCTCTGGGGTAGCCTCGTTGTTCTTCCACGGCGCGGCGCGCAGATATTGCTCGCGTTCTTCCACTGTTGTGCCCGTTTGGTTCAGCACGGCGAGGCTGACCACTTCGATCTCGCCTTTGGGGCCCATACCTTGGACACCGATACCGGTGCGGCTCTTGGTCTCGCGCGCTGCGGTCGCTTCAAAGCGGATCGCCTTGGAATTGGTGCTGGCGAGAAAAATCTCCTGGCTTTCGTTCACCAACGCCACGCCGATCAGCTTGTCACCTGACCCTTCGACAAAGCCCATCGCGTATTTGCCGCCTGTGGGCACGTTGTAAAACGCTTCCATAGAGTTGCGGCTTACCATACCCTGCTGGGTGGCGAACACGATGCCGAGTCTTTCCCACTCAGCTTCATCTTCGGGCAGCGGCAAGACGTTGGTGACTTTCTCATCGTCGCCAAGAGGCAGAAGGTTCACCATCGGGCGCCCGCGTGTTTGCGGGCCGCCTTCGGGCAGCTTCCAGACCTTCAGCCTGTAAACGCGTCCGGTGTTGGTGAAGAACAAGACAGGGTTGTGCGTAGAGGTGACGAACAGTTCTGTGACCGCGTCCTCATCCTTGGTCGCCATGCCGGCACGGCCCTTGCCGCCCCGCGCTTGCGCACGAAACGTATCGAGCGCGGTGCGTTTGATATAGCCGCCATGAGTGACCGTCACGACCATATCCTCACGCTCGATCAGGTCTTCATCCTCAAGACCGTCCCAGGCAGGGGCGATCTCGGAAACGCGCGGAGTGGCGTAGGTTGCGCGGACCTCTTCCAATTCCTCGCGCATAACCGCGTAAAGCTTTACCCGATCAGCAAGTATCGAGAGCAATTCCTCGATTTGAGCGGCGAGTTCTTTGAGCTCATCGCCGATTTCGTCCCGGCCAAGCGCGGTGAGACGGTGGAGGCGCAGCTCAAGGATTGCCTTTACCTGGCGCTCGGAAAGACGGTACGTGCCGCCCGATTCATCCGCGGTCGGCTCAATCGCTTCGACCAGCTTGATGTATTGAGCGATTTCACCAATCGGCCATTCTTTTGCGAGCAGCTTGGCCCGCGCTTCAGCGGGGTTTGCCGCGCTGCGGATCATGGCCACCACTTCGTCCAGATTCGAAACCGCAATGACCAGCCCGAGCAATCGGTGCGCACTCTCGCGGGCTTTGTTCAATTCGAACTTGGTCCGGCGCGTGATGACCTCTTCGCGAAAGCCGATGAAACTCTTGATAATTTCACGCAGCGTAAGCGTTTCGGGCCGCCCGCCGCGGATCGCGAGCATATTAGCCGGGAAGCTCGACTGGGCGGGCGTGTAGCGCCAAATCTGGTTGAGCACCACATCGCTCGAGGCGTCGCGCTTTAAGTCAATGACAACCCGAACACCCCGGCGGTTGGTTTCATCGCGAATGTCCGCAATGCCTTCAATCCGTTTGTCCTTTGCCGCTTCCGCAAGCTTTTCGACCAGTCCCGATTTGCCAACCTGATAGGGTATGGAAGTCAGCACGATCGATTGGCGGTCGCCGCGCTTGGTCTCAATCTCATGGCGCGCTCGCATCAGAATGGAACCTCGTCCGGTCGTGTAAGCGGCGCGGCTGCCGCTGGCGCCCAGGATTAGGGGAGCGGTCGGAAAGTCAGGTCCGGGGATGAATTCGATAAGCTCTTCAGACGTAATTGCCGGGTTCTCAATAAACGCGAGACAGCCGTCGATCACCTCTCCCAGATTGTGGGGTGGCACATTGGTGGCCATGCCGACAGCAATCCCGCCGGCGCCGTTGACAAGCAGGTTGGGAAAGCGCGCGGGGAGGACCGAAGGCTCTTGCTTGCGGCCATCGTAGTTTTCGACAAAGTCGATCGTGTCTTTGTCGAGATCGTCGAGTAGCGTTTCAGCAACCCGGGCAAGCCGCGCTTCAGTGTAGCGCATCGAGGCGGGTGGATCGGGGTCCATCGAGCCGAAATTGCCTTGCCCGTCGACCAACGGCACTCGCATGGACCAATCCTGCGTCATACGCGCCAACGCGTCATAGATCGCAGCGTCGCCGTGGGGGTGGTAGTCACCCATAACGTCACCCACGATCTTGGCGCTTTTCACATAGGGTCGACCGGCGACGAAATTGCCGAGCTTGCTGGCAAACAAGATCCGGCGATGCACCGGTTTTAAGCCATCGCGCACATCGGGAAGCGCGCGCGCCACGATCACGCTCATGGCGTAATCAAGGTAGCTTGTCTTCATCTCATCGACGATATCAACCCGATCAAAGTTTCCGGGTTCGCCAGGTTTGCCGCCCGGCTCGCCATCGGGGGTATCGGGGTCATCTGGGATGTTTTCGTCGCTCAAGACATGGTGCCAATTCTACTTGTGTTTTGGGCCGCAGGGGCGCGCGTTTCTATTTAGTGGCACTAGGCCCCAAGCGCCACTAAGAGCGCGGAACAAATCGTCAATTCTGCCGCCTTTTTCCACATCTGCTGGCGTTTGATTTGCCGTTGTGCACACAAGGGATCGATTTTCTATTCAAAGCCAGTTCAGCCCGTCTCGGCTAGGAGGAATTGCAAATTGCCGGTAATGGCGTCATGGCGTCAAAGACAAGTTTTTCGCCAGCGCGCGCAATCGCGCGTGCGGCAATCCACCCCAAGGGAGACCCTCCATCATGAACACTCTGACACTGCGAAAGCAGGCTTCGAAGCTTGTTCTGGCAATCGCGTTGGCCACCGGAACGGCCATGGTTGCCGGCCATGTGACACCCGACGCCGCGTATGCACAAAAGAAAAAGAAGAAGAAGAAAGACTCAAAGCCCGATTATTCCAAAGAGTTTATAGCGGCTTACACTCCGATAGACGAAGCGCTTAAGGTTGAAGGTGCAGACGTGGCGGAGCTTCGGCCGCAGATCGATGCGATGATCGCCGCGGCACAGAATCCGGATGAACAGATCGCTGGTGGCGGTCTTGTCTACAACGCCGGAGTGAAAATCTCGGACCGCGCCCTCCAGCTTCGAGGTATGGAATTGATGCTGGCTTCCGGCAAGGTGGCGCTTGATCGGGTGGGGCAATACAATTTCATTGCCTATCAAATCTCGAACGCGTTGAGCGACTTTCCCAAGGCTCGGGGCTATCTGCAGGCGGCCATCGACACCAATTTCACCACCGAAACGATTGGAACAGCCGATTTGCAGATTGCGATGGCTGAAAGCTATTTCTCGGCGGAAGAATACCTCGCTGGGCTCGATTATCTCGAAAGAGCGATCGATGCCCGCAAGGCCCAGGGCATGAAAGTTGAAGAGACGTGGTATCGTCGGGGCATTACGATTGCCTACAACAACGAGATCATCCCCCAAGTGTACGAGTTTTCAATCGCGTGGGTTGCTGACTATCCGTCGCCGGAGAGTTGGCGTGACGCGATCAATCTTGCTCGCAACTTGAACCAGTACGGTCCCCAAGAAATGCTCGATCTGTTTCGGCTTGGTCGACAGGTCGATGCGCTGACCGACAAACAAGACTTCATAATGTACGTTGAGTCGGCCGACGCGCGCCGTCTTCCAAAGGAAGTCAAGGAAGTCATCGAGCAAGCTTACGCCGCTGGCGCTGTGAGCCAGGATGACATCTTCATTGCGGATTCCCTCACAACAGCGAACAACCGGATCGAGACCGACATAGCGGACCTTCCGGAGCTTGAGCAGGCCGCTGCGGCCCCGGATGCCAGTCTGCGTACGGTCGTAGCGGCTGGAAACACCTTCTTGAGTTACAGCGATTTCGCCAAGGCTGAGATGTATTTTGAGAAGGCGCTGGGCATGCCCGGTGTCGAAACCTCTGAAGTCTTGACGCGCCTTGGAATTGCGCAGGTCGGTCTTGGGAAGCATGCTGAAGCGCAGCGGACCTTCGGGCAAATCCAAGGCTCGCGGGCCACAATTGCGGCTTTGTGGTCGGGCTATTCAGAAATGCAGACCAGCGAAGCGGCCGCCGCAGATGAGGGCCCATCGCTTAGCGACCTGATGGGGGCGTAAGCCCTTAAGAGCTTTGCAAGTTCAAGAGGCGCCGGCTTGATCCGGCGCCTCTTTTCTTTCCTACCGCAGACGTTTGAGCCAGACCTCCCCGTTGTCTCTGCGCTCGACAGCAAAATTTGGAATCGCATCGACGAGGTCAAACAAACGGGTGAACCCATAGTTGCGCGTGTCAAAACTGGAGCGATTGCCGGCGCGCTGGCCAACTTCGGAAAGCTGCGCATAGCCGTTCTCATCGCGTTTGCTGGCGTTGTAAGCGTCGACGAGAAGCCGCAAGAGCTCTGTGTCAAATTGTGGGCTGGTGCCGTTGGCGCTGTCGTTCGGTTCCGCTCTTTTGGTGCGCTCAGCGTCAGTTCCCTCGGCCTTGATGAGAGCGTTCACATCAATGAACCGCGTGCACGCCTGACGAAAGGCTTCAGGCGTCTTGCCACTACCAAAGCCATAAACTGGTGACCCATCTTGCCGAATGCGCATCGCTAAAGGCATGAAATCGCTGTCTGAACTCATGATACCAAATCCGTGCACTCGGCCGCTGTACAAAAGGTCGAGCGCATCGATTGTCATCTTCATGTCCGTTGCGTTTTTTCCCTTTGTAAGATCGAATTGCTGCTGGGGTTCGATGCCGTAGCGGTGCATCTTGTCGATCCAGCCCTTCAGGCTTGTCTTTCTCCAGTTGCCATAGGCGCGGCGGATGTTCACCTGGCCCAGTTCCGCAAGAACTGTAAGCACAGGGTCGATCGCCGCGTGGCTTGCGTTGTCGGCGTCGATTAAGAGCGCGATATTGGCGGAGGGCGCGTAAGTCATGGGATTCAAATGCGCGAGCGTTCCGCCTGGGGCAAGCGCTTTGTGACGGTTGCGTGTACGGCGATCATCCGTGCTGGATACGGCTTCGTATCTCTAAACTGTTAAGGGCAGTGGCGCGCTTGCGAGGCGCCACTTCGCGGCCTAGATGGGACCTCATGAACGATCTTGCGAACACACCTGCCTCTGCGCTGGAAACCGATCGCGCACCGCGCCAGCGGAAACCCGACTGGATCCGTGTTCGCGCGCCAGTAAGCAAAGGCTATCAGGAAACGCGCAAACTCATGCGCGAACTCAACCTCAACACGGTGTGCGAAGAGGCCGCTTGCCCGAATATTGGAGAGTGTTGGACCAAAAAGCACGCGACGGTGATGATCCTGGGCGATGTTTGCGCCTGGGCCTGTGCGTTTTGCAACGTGAAGCCCGGAATGCCGCGCGCGGTGGCCCCGATGGGGCCCGAGAACACCGCCGTCGCTGCCGCCAAAATGGGTCTTGAACACATCGTTGTGACGAGCGTCGATCGCGATGATTTGCCCGATGGTGGGGCGGGGCAGTTCGTCAAGGTAATCGAGGCCCTGCGCCACAACACGCCAGACACAACGATCGAAATTCTAACTCCTGATTTTCGCGGAAAGATGCGCGCGGCGGTTGAGGCGATCTGTGCAGCCGGACCCGACGTGTACAACCACAATCTGGAGACGGTGCCGCGTCTTTATCCGACGATACGCCCAGGAGCGCGCTATTACGCCTCACTTCGGCTGCTCGAAGAGGTGAAGGCGCACAATCCGCTGATCTTTACCAAGTCGGGGATCATGTTGGGGCTGGGTGAGGAGCGCCTAGAAGTCCATCAGGTGATGGACGACATGCGCAGCGCTGAGGTCGATTTCATTACGATGGGCCAATATCTCCAACCCACACCCAAACACGCAAAGGTGGATGAGTTCGTGACGCCTAAAGCGTTCGACGCATATGGTTCAATTGCACGCGCGAAAGGGTTCCTTCAAGTCGCCTCGAGCCCGCTGACCCGCTCGTCCTACCACGCAGGGGACGATTTCGCCGTTATGCGTGCCGCGCGCGAAGCCAAGCTCGCCAAAGAGCGGCGCAAGCAGGACCGGCTCGAAGTCTAAAGTCTGCTTTTCCAATGCCGTCCGTCCGCGAAGTGAGGCAATTGCCGTATACGCCCGAACAGATGTTCGATCTGGTTGCGGATGTCGGCAGCTATCGGCAATTTCTGCCATGGGTTGTTGCAACCCGAGTCCGTTCGAGCTCTGAAACCGAGATGCTGGCTGACATGGTGGTTGGCTTTCGGAGCCTGCGCGAAAGTTTTACATCGCGCGTGGCGAAGGAGCGTCCACACAAAATCCGTGTCCATTATGTCGATGGTCCGCTGTCGGATTTGGAAAATATCTGGCTGTTTCGGCCCTATGGTCTGGAGAGCTGTGAGATCGAGTTTTACGTCGACTTTACGTTTAAGAACGCCGTGTTTGAGCGCGTTGCTGGACAATATTTTGACCGCGCGTTTCGGATGATGGTGGCCGCTTTCGAGAAGCGAGCCGCAGAACTCTACGACACCGAGAACGCGCTGCGCTAATCGGATTGCGGCAACAGCAGTTCAAGCGCAGCAAGCGTCGCCTGATGGCGGATCACCGCGCGCACTTTGTCTGGATCGCCGCCACCTTCAAAATGCTTGAGCTCGCCCTCTTCTTCGCCCCTCTGATTGCGATAGGCACGCGCGAACACGACGGTGCCTACAGGCTTTAGATCAGTGCCACCGCCAGGACCCGCAACCCCGCTAATAGCAACCGCGACATCCGCGTTGGAGCGTTGCAGCGCGCCTTGTGCCATAGCCCAAACGCAAGCAATCGAGACCGCACCAAAGGTTTCGATAATGTCCGAGGCGACCCCCAGCATCTCCATCTTGGCTGAGTTGGAATAGGTCACAAAACCCCGGTCGAGGACGGCTGACGAGCCTGGTATCTCGGTTAGCGCGCCCGCGACGAGGCCACCGGTGCAACTTTCAGCCGTGGCGATCACGCGATCGGCGGCGCGGTTTTCAGCGATTACGCGCGCCGCCAAAGTGTCAATGTCGCCGGGCAGTAGACCCTCGGTCATTCGCTGAGCGGACCTTCGGGAATCACAGTGACAGTGCCATCGGCGCGGCAGACAGGAGGGTTGTCGAGGTCGACGAGTTCAACGATAAACGCGACCAGACCACTAAGGTTTTCCGCAGGAAGCGGACTCATCAATTCCACGCCTCGATCGATCTTGTTGCATGTGTCGGGCTTGATCTGATCGGCGAGCAGTTGGCCCATGATGCCGTCGACAAAGGGGCGGAGCGATTCTTCGGGCATCGCGGAGATCATTTCGCCGATGCCGTCATCGCCGTCTTCCGCCTGGGCGCTGATGAAAACCTTGAGAAAGCGAAACGTGCCGTCCCAGCGTTCGTCTTGTTGGCCGCGGTAGGGCTCGATAAAATTCTCACCGTCTGCGCTTTGCAAGAAGCTGTCAGCGCTTAGCTCCTTGTCGCATGCCTTGAGCGTCGCATCGTAGGCCATCGGCATTGCGTAAATGACGGCGTCGGCGGCGTCTTCCGGGGCAACGCACGCCTGTTGCGCTTGAGCGGCTTGCGCGCTTGCAAGCGCCGCAACGGCAAGAGTCGGGGAGAGAAGGGTGCGTTTCATAGAGCAGTCTCCAAGGATGAGAGGGATACAAGAGCTTGAGCGGCAATACCTTCACCTCGGCCCGTAAAGCCGAGCCTTTCGGTGGTGGTCGCCTTAACGCTGATAGCGCTCGGGTGGAGGGACGTGAGCTTGGCAAGTTCGCTCCTCATTTTCGGTCGATGCGGACCGATCCGAGGCGCCTCACAGATAATCGTCAGATCAATATTGCCGATTTGATAACCGGCTTGCTTGGCAAGGTTGACGGCGTGCTCAAGAAACTGGCCAGAACGCGCGCCGGCCCATCGCGGATCGCTGGGTGGGAAATGCGTGCCGATATCGCCTTCGCCGACGGCCCCAAGAATGGCGTCGGTGATCGCGTGCAACGCCACATCGGCGTCGGAATGCCCGGCAAGGCCATGAGTGTGATCGAGCTTAACCCCGCACAGCCATAGCTCCTCGCCTTCGACAAGCCGGTGGACGTCGTATCCCTGGCCTACGCGGTAGGGCGCTGCTCTTGGCTGATCCATGAAGTCTTCCGCAAAGGTAATCTTCTTGAGGCGTTCATCACCATCGACAAGCGCAACTGAACCTCCGGTTGCTGACAGCACTTGCGCGTCATCGCCCGCGTCGAGCGCCCCGCTCCATGACCGGTGCGCCTCAAGGATGGCTTTATAGCGAAAAGCTTGCGGGGTCTGGACCCGGCGCAAGGAGTCACGGTCAGCCTTTCCAGCCATAGTTCCCGCATCGCCTGCAACCGCAAGGCTGTCTACCACGGGTAGTGTCGGGATCGCTCCGCAGTGTTCGTCCAGAGCGTTTACGAGACGGGCTATAACAGATTGTGGCAGATCAGGCCGAGCTGCGTCGTGAATAAGGACGCGATCGGGTGACGCGAAGGCCAGCGCTTCCAGACCGCTGCGGACAGAGGCCTGGCGGGTTGCACCTCCGGCTGCCCAAAGAACGTTGTCCAAACCTGCCGTCAGCTGCTTCGCTGCATCCTCGTCAATCTTGCCGTGGACGATGACGATTGGGTCTGCACCGGCCGCTGCGAGCGCATCGAGGGAATGACGGGTAAGTGTTTTACCGCGATACTCCCGCAATTGCTTGGGCGTGTCGCCGCCCACTCGCAGGCCTTTGCCTGCGGCCACGATCACAGCGGAAAAAGGGGGAAGGGGGGAAGCCTCGTTCATTCCGAAAAAGCGCTTAGGGTCTGGACGGCATTTCCGCAATCCACTATGCGCCTGCTCAAATTTTAGGCATTTTCAGCGATGACTTCAAACCCTCAGACGCCCCTCGGCAGGCCGCCGCTCAAGCCGATTCATATCGGCCCGGTGACTATCGATGAGCCGGTTCTCTTGGCGCCTATGACTGGCGTAACGGACAAGCCCTTCCGCGTGCTGGTGCGGCGCTACGGATCCGGTCTCAATGTGACTGAAATGATTGCCAGCGAAGCGGCGATCCGTGAAACGCGCCAGTCGATCCAAAAGGCGGAGTGGGACCCGACGGAAAACCCGGTGTCGATGCAGCTGGTTGGTTGTGATCCAGGTTCGATGGCCGAGGCGGCGAAGCTTCAGGAAGGCAACGGGGCGGCTATCATCGACATCAACTTTGGCTGCCCGGTTCGCAAGGTGGTGGGCCAATACGCCGGCAGCGCTTTGATGCGCGAGGTGCCGCTCGCGACCAAGTTGATGGAAGCGACCGTCAAGGCGGTGAACGTTCCGGTGACAGTAAAAATGCGGATGGGTTGGGATCATCAGAGCCTTAACGCACCCGAAATGGCCCGTATCGCTGAAGATTTGGGCGTAAAGATGATCACCGTCCACGGCCGAACCCGCGATCAGATGTACAAAGGCAGCGCTGACTGGTCTTTTGTGCGCAAGGTTAAAGACGCTGTGTCGATCCCCGTCATCGTGAATGGCGACATTTGCACGATCGATGATGCCGGCAAAGCGCTCGAACAATCGGGTGCGGACGGATTGATGATCGGGCGCGGCGCTTACGGTAAGCCGTGGCTACTTGGGCAGGTGATGCGCTGGCTTCGAACGGGTGAACGGATACCTTCTCCCGACTTCGATGAGCAATACGCGACACTGGTAGAGCATTACGAACGCATGCTTGATCACTATGGCGCTAGCGTTGGCACAAAGATCGCACGCAAGCACCTGGGTTGGTACACAAAAGGCATGCACGGATCGGCCGAGTTCCGGCACTTTGCCAACACGATTGATGATCCCAAACAGGTGCTTGGTGAGGTTGAACGGTTTTACGAACCGTTTTTGCGTCGCCGCGCTGCCGCCTGAGATCGCGCGTAGGAATGGCCACCGAACCCGCTGTGCCGTCTACCGATTCACCGCCGGTCGATACGTCGGCGCCCGATCCGTCAGCGCAGATTTCCGGTCTCGTCTTCTCGCTCATTCTGATCGATCCACAAGGCATCGTTACGCAAGTGAACCATGCGGCCGAGGCTCTATTGGGGACGAGCGCCAAAAGGATCATTGGGCAGCGGCTTGATCGTGTCGTGACCCCGCTTGACGATCGGGTGGCGAATTGGCTCGCATCGGGCGAGGGGGCTTTGGTGGCGCGCGATATTCGTGTGAAGCTGGCCGGGCTTGAAGTACCGGTCAACCTGACCATGTCAGCTCTCGCGTCTCATCCAGGCTGGCGTGTCGTAACGATCTCGCAGCTGGGGCATGAGAAGGCTTCAAGCGAGGAGCAGGGTTCTCCGGCGGTGGGTGCGCCTTCCATCCTTGCGCATGAAATCAAGAATCCCCTTGCCGCCATCCGTGGCGCAGCGCAGCTGATCGCGCGCAAACTTCCGCACGCCGACAAATCGTTGGCTCGCATGATCACCGATGAGGTCGACCGGATAGCGCGCCTCATTGACCGAATGCAGCAATTGGGAAGTCAAGCCTCTGAGCCCGCTCAACCTTGCAACCCGCATGAGGCTATTCGATCGGCGTTAGCCACTGTGCGCGCGGCGGGGCTTGATGGGGTGGAGGTTCTTGAAGAATTCGATCCCTCTCTGCCTCCGATCCTGGCCAATCGCGATGCGCTTGAGCAAGTGCTGATTAACCTTGTCACAAACGCCCGCGATGCGGCGGCGGAAACGGCTGCGCGCTCGGGCAGCGCGGACACGGCGCGAGTCGTTATCCGCACGCGCTATGTCAGCGGACTTGTGTTTAGCGCGACGCGTTTTGGCCGAACTATCCGGCTGCCGATCGAAATCTGCGTGTCAGACAACGGAGCGGGCGTCGACGCAGACCTTCGCGACCGCTTGTTCGAACCCTTTGTCTCGTCGAAGCCGTCCGGTCAGGGCTTAGGCTTAGCCCTGGTTCGCAAGCTTATGCGCGACATGGATGGCAGCATCAGCCACGAACGCGAAGGGCGGGCAGGGCTCACGCATTTCCGACTGCACCTACCGATGGCCCATCGCGACGAAGCCGGGAAGGCGCGGAAATGAACCAGCCAACCGCCCGCAAAGTCTTGTTGGTTGAGGATGACAGCGCGATTGCCACGGTGATCGAGGCGGCGCTGGAGGACGAAGGCTTTGCACTGACCCGGGTAGCGACCTTGGCGGCGCGCGACGCCGCTTTAGCCAAGGCACCCTTTGATGTGATGCTCACCGACGTTATGCTCGAAGATGGCGATGGCCTTCTGAGCCTTGATAACGTCCGGCGCGAGGCACCGATCATGCCAGTGATTGTGCTTTCCGCTCAAAACACATTGGATACGGCGGTGCGCGCAAGCGACAGCGACGCCTTCGAGTACTTTCCCAAGCCCTTTGATCTCGATGAACTTGTGCAAGCGGTCTGTCAGGCTGCGGGCTCGCGCGGGTTAAGCGAAGAGAGCGCACCAGAAACACCGGTGGAGAGTCTGCCTTTGGTCGGCCGAAGCTCAGCCATGCAAGGCGTCTATCGGATGATAACCCGGGTGCTTCGCAATGATCTCACGGTTCTTGTGACGGGCGAAAGCGGCACCGGTAAAGAGCTGGTTGCCGATGCGATCCACCAACTCGGAAGTCGGCGCACGGGGCCGTTTGTAGCGGTCAACGCAGCCGCCATCCCGGCCAACCTGATCGAAAGCGAACTGTTTGGACACGAAAAGGGCGCCTTCACCGGAGCGATCGCGCAGGCAATTGGAAAGTTCGAACAGGCCAATGGCGGCACGCTGTTTCTTGATGAAATCGGCGACATGCCAGCTGAGGCGCAGACGCGGCTTTTGCGCGCGCTTCAATCGGGTCGCATCCGGCGGGTCGGCGGTCGCCAGGAAATCGAAGTGGATGTGCGCATAATTGCCGCGACCAATCGTGACCTTCTTCCCTTGATTGCAAGCGGGGCGTTTCGAGATGATTTGTTCTACCGTCTGAACGTCGTCCCGATCGCCCTTCCGCCTTTGCGCGAAAGGGTGGAGGATGTCGAAGTGCTGGCCAACCATTTCCTAACGCTCGCAGCGGAGGAAGGGCTGCCGCGACGAACCCTGGCGAGCGAAGCGGTCACCAAGCTTGAAGAGCACAGCTGGCCTGGCAATGTGCGAGAGCTACGCAACGTGGTTTATCGCCTGGCGCTCATGGCGCGTGACGAGACAATCGAAGCGGGCCAGTTATCCGACGTGTTTGCCGCAGAAGCGTTGACTGAGCCATCGATCGGCCTGTTTGAGCCGCCCAACTTTGAGACCGCTTTGGCGTATTGGCTGAACGATGAAGAACCGGCTGAAGGAACGCTTTACCATCGCGCTTTGGCGGCTTTTGAAAAGCCCTTGATAGAGCACGCGCTGAGCGAGACTCGTGGCAATCAGCTGCGCGCGGCGCGACTTCTGGGCATAAACCGCAACACTCTTCGCAAACGGATCGGTGAATTGGGGGTAGAGCCTGATCGCTTTGCAAGAACGGCCTGACGCATAAATCACGAGACAGACCACCATCTTACTTGCAAAGCGGCAACACCATCGTTGTAATCAAGCCACGATGAACGGGTCGGATGGATCAACGCTGCCGCGCGAGAATGGCTTGGGAGCCACTTCAAGCGCCAGGAAGGTGGCCTCGGCGAAGGTGCCGCGTCAAACGCCGCGCTGGTGGCGTCAATTCGTCGTTGTATCTCGGCGGGCAAACCTATTTTCTTGGCTTGAAATCCTTGCGGCTGTTTCACTTATCTTGGCCGTAATTGCGACTTATCTGGCCTATTCTCAAGAGCCGGAGCAAGACGCCTTGCTGCCGACGATGCAGGTCTCGTTGCTGCTTATGGCAACGCTGGTTCCTGCGATGGCTATTCTTGTTCTTGCTGGACGCCGAATGGCTCTCAGACGCGCCGCCGGCAGCACGGCGCGACTTCACGTCCGGCTTGTGTTCTTTTTCTCGATAGTGGCCGCCGTGCCGACGCTCTTGGTCGCAGGGTTTGCGGCCTTCCTTTTCCAGACCGGGGTGGACTTCTGGTTTTCCGACGAATCGCGCGGTCTGATGGAGAACGCCAATGAGTTGGCGCAAAGCTATTACGACGGCAATCAGCGCGACGTACAGGATGAGACTATCGCTATGGCAAGCGACCTGCGCTTTTACCTGGAGCGGGGCGGGACACTGTCCGACGAAGGGTTTCCAGATTTCTACATCTACCAGGCTCAGCCAAGGAGGATATCAGAGAGCCTCATTCTTCAGCGTCTCGCCGATGGTAGCCTTCGCACTGCGGCCGTTTTCAATTTGATGGAAGGCAACGAGCCGATTGCCTTCAGCCAGAAGGCCCTTGAGCAGCTCGACGGTGGGGAGTTTGTCGTTGTCGAAGGAAGCCCGGATCGCATCGCAGCGCTAGCGCCCATTGACAAGCAAGCCGGCATCTATCTCTACAATGCGCGCACGACCGAAGAGACCATGTTTGATTCCTGGGCAAGCGCCCAGGCGATCTCCACCGCCTACGACACGCTAACAAGCGAGGCGCGAACGCTTCAATTGCGCTTCAACATCGCCCTTGTCGTCGTAAGCCTCCTCTTGGTGGGACTAGCGGTGTGGTTCGCGTTGCGCTTTGCGGATCGACAGGTTGAGCCGCTTACCGATCTCGTGGGCGCAGCGCGCGAGGTGGGCCAGGGCAACTTTGCGCTAAGGGTCGAAGGGCGTACGGGTGCTGATGAGATTGGTTTGCTCAACCGCGCCTTTAACCGCATGACAGCGCAGCTTGAAAAGCAGACGCAGGCTTTGGTGAGCGCCAACCGCCAGATTGATGACCGGCGTGCCTTTATGGCGGCGGTCCTGGAATCGGTCAGCGCTGGGGTGATCTCCGTGGACGCTGAGAGCCGCGTCCTGCTGATGAACTCATCAGCGCAAGACCTGCTCGAGAACGCGGAAACCTCCGAGCCGCAAACCGACCTGGAAGGCGCCTCGCTCGCCGATTTGTCGCCAGAGATTTGCCAAATGGTCCGCGAAGGCGCTGAGCGCGGTATTGTGAACCACGCCAAGGGTAAGGAGCTGCGCACGCTGGCGGTCAAGGTCGCTCCGGGCAGCAGCGGGCATGTCATCACCTTTGAGGACATCACGCGCCAGTTGCTGGATCAACGTCAGGCCGCTTGGTCAGATGTTGCGCGCCGTATCGCTCATGAGATCAAGAACCCTCTTACTCCCATCCAGCTTGCGACCGAACGCCTCAAGCGTCGTTATCGTAAACAAGTGGACGAAGGCGAAGATGTTGAATTGTTTGACGAATTGACGAGCACTATCGTTCGCCAGGTCGGGGACCTGCGCAAAATGGTCGACGAATTTTCGTCCTTCGCACGCTTGCCCAAACCCGTCTTTCGGGCCGAGGATGCGGTAGATCTGGTGCGCCAAGCCGTCTTTCTTCAGGAGGTGGCGCATAACGGCATTGACTTCAGAGTTGATGCGACCGGTGTCGAAAGCCGGGAAATTCGCTGTGATCGCCACCAACTGGGCCAGGCAATGACCAACGTGCTCAAGAACGCTGTCGAGGCCATCGAAGCGCGAGCAGCCGAAGCGCGCGGCGCCTATGCGGGGGCTATCGGCGTGAAATTGCAGAGCCAGGCTGAACATCTAAGCATCACAGTCGAAGATAACGGAGTGGGTCTTCCCGCTGATCGCGACCGCTTGACCGAGCCCTATGTAACAACTCGTGAAAAAGGCACCGGGCTTGGTCTCGCGATAGTCAACAAGATTGTCGATGAGCATGCTGGCGACATGTCGTTTGCGGCCAGCGTTAATGGCGGCACACGCGTTACGCTGCGTTTCGCCCGCGACCCCCAGATCAAAGAGAGCGACCCCACGTGATCCTCTTACCCCTGCATAACTGCAAAATTACTTGAAGGAGCCGCGTAATGGCGCTCGAAATTCTGATTGTCGACGATGAACGCGATATTCGCGAGCTGGTCTCAGGCGTGCTTGACGATGAAGGCTATGCGTGTCGCACAGCGGCGGACTCGACGGCCGCCTTGGCGGCCATCGATGAGAGGCGCCCCAGCCTGGTTCTTCTGGATGTCTGGCTGCATGGCAGCGAAATGGATGGGCTTGAGCTGCTTGATGAAATCAAAGTGCGCGAACCCGACTTGCCTGTCATCATTTTCTCCGGGCACGGCAATATCGACACCGCAGTGAGCGCAGTTGGGCGCGGTGCGATGGACTTTATCGAAAAACCGTTCGAGGCTGAGAGACTGCTGTTGCTGGTCGAACGGGCGACTGAAACGGAACGCTTACGGCGTGAGAACACGCGCTTGCGAGAAGGGGCAGATGAGGCGGGCGAGTTCACCGGTAATTCGAGCATTATCAACGCGGTCCGTGCGACTCTGAAGCGAGTTGCGAACACTGGAAGCCGCGTTTTGATCGCGGGCCCCGCCGGCGCGGGAAAGGAAGTGGCCGCAAGGTTGTTGCACGCTTGGAGCACGCGCTCTGAGAACGCCTTTGTGATCGTCAATTCGGCGCGCATCACACCGGATCGCTTCGAACAGGAACTGTTCGGCGAGGAGGCCGATGGTAAGCAGGTACGACCGGGCTTGCTCGAGATGGCGGATGGCGGCACGCTTTATCTTGATGAAGTGGCTGACATGCCTCTTTCAACTCAAGCTCGCATTCTTCGGGTTCTCACCGAGCAGAGCTTTGTGCGAGTGGGAGGTACACGACAAATTGGCGTCGATGTTCGGGTGGTCTCTTCAACGTCGCGCGATCTGGCGTTGGAAATGGAAGAGAAGCGGTTTCGCGAAGACCTATTTTATCGCCTGAATGTAGTGCCGGTCACCATCCCCAGCCTGGCCGATCGCCGCGATGATATTCCTGCTCTGGCTGAGCATTTCTTCACGCGTTACTCAAACGATCAGGGTATTACGCCTCCCGCTATCTCAGAAGAAGCGATGGCTGCGTTGCAGGCGTATGATTGGCCGGGCAATGTTCGCCAACTGCGCAACGTCGTTGAGCGAACGATTATCATGACGCCGCGTGAACGCCTCACCGCGGTGGAAACCGACATGCTGCCTTCAGAGATAACCGGGGGTCGTATGGCGGCTTCGGGGCAGGGATTGTCTTCGATGATGGGTGTACCATTGCGCGAAGCGCGCGAGACATTTGAGCGCGAGTATCTGACGATCCAGATACGTCGTTTCTCCGGCAACATCTCAAAAACAGCAACATTTATTGGAATGGAACGCTCGGCCTTGCACCGTAAGCTCAAATTGCTTGGTATGGCGGAACGGCGCGAGGGCGCGCGTAAGGAGTAAACTCCGCGTCCCGTGCCATTGCGTTAAGATCTTGACAATAATTCAATCATTGCCCGAATTCGCGGCAACAGGCATGATAGGGCCATCGTCGGTTTCGTCCGTTAGCAAACGCCGGCGCTTATCCTGCGGACCGTAAAGACGGCCGCCAAAAACAGGAGCCCTTACAATGTCCAGTGGACGTACTCTCTCTCCACGTCCTGTCCCAAAGTCTGCGTCCGAACCGCCCAAAGGCGGCGGAAACGGGCGCGGTAAGGGAGGTTCGTCGGGCAACCTTCAGGACGCGTTTCTGAACCTGCTTAGGCGCAACAAAACGCCGGTTACGATGTTTCTTGTAAAAGGCGTGAAACTGCAGGGGATTGTCACCTGGTTTGACAACTTCTCGATTCTTCTGCGCCGCGATGGTCAATCCCAATTGGTCTATAAGCATGCGATCTCAACGATCATGCCTGGAACGAGCGTCGACGCCGATCAATTCAGTGGCGGCAACGACACCAAGAGCAAACGGCTCTTGCAGGATATTTTTCTCAGTCGGGTCAGCGAAGCAGGCGTTCAAGTGACGATGTTTCTTGTCAATGGTGTGATGCTTCAGGGCCGAATTGCGGCTTACGACCTGTTCTGTATGCTTCTGGAGCGTGACGGCGCGGTGCAACTTGCGTACAAGCACGCGGTTTCGACCATTCAGCCAGCGAGCCCGGTGGACTTGCATGACGGCCCCGATGATGGCGACGAGTACGACGAAGAAGACGACGACTGAGTTTCGATGATGATTTGATGGATGAAGTGACCCGCGGAGCGCGGGCGCTTGTGTTGTGCCCGGATGTCCGGGCGATGGCCTACGATCTCGACGCGGCGGATCGACTGGACGAGGCTCGTGGTCTGGCACTTGCGATCGGTGTGGTGCTTGCGCACAGTGAAATTCTCTCAGTGCGCCAAATGCAGCCCAACACTTTCTTTGGCTCCGGCCAGGTTGAAAACATCAAGATTGCCTGCGAGCAACATGAAGCCGAGTTGGTGATTGTTGATGGAGCGTTGACGCCCATTCAACAGCGCAATTTGGAAGAAAAGTTCAAACGCAAGGTGATCGATCGTACGGGCCTCATTCTCGAAATTTTCGGCGAGAGAGCCGTGACAGCTGAGGGACGCTTGCAGGTCGAGCTTGCTCATCTCGATTACCAGCAAAGCCGGCTTGTGCGCAGTTGGACGCACTTGGAACGCCAGCGCGGTGGCTTCGGGTTTCTCGGAGGCCCCGGTGAAACGCAGATCGAGTCGGACCGTCGCATGATCCGCCAACGCATGGGCCGTTTGCGGCGTGAACTCGAGCAAGTTCGAAAAACCCGGGGGCTGCATCGCGAGCGTCGGGGTAGGGCGCCTTGGCCTGTTGTCGCGCTTGTAGGCTACACCAACGCGGGCAAATCGACACTGTTCAATCGTCTGACTGGCGCCCAGGTGATGGCCGAAGACCTGCTGTTCGCCACTCTTGACCCGACAATGCGGTCTATCAGTCTGCCTGGCGTCGAGAAGGTCATCTTGTCTGACACAGTGGGCTTCATATCAGACCTTCCTACCCAGCTTGTCGCGGCGTTTCGCGCGACGCTCGAAGAGGTAAGCGCTGCGGATCTCATCTGCCACGTGCGCGATATGGCAAACCCATCCCATATTGCGCAAAAGAAGCAGGTTATCGATGTGTTGGCCGATCTTGACGTGGTCGACCGGGAGACCGGAGCGTCGGATATCCCAATCCTAGAAGTCTGGAACAAAGCGGATCTGCTTGATGAGGATCGCCGCGGCGAATTGTCTGACGCCTCACAAGCTCAGGATTCGGTTTTGATTTCGGCCGCTTCGGGAGAGGGGTTGGAAGCGCTTTTCGAGCGTATAGCCTCGGTCCTGACAGCAGAGGCGCGCGAAGTGACGGTTACAGTGCCGCTCAGCGATGGGCGGCGGATCGCATGGCTCCATGCGCATGGCGATGTCGTAGAGGAAAGAGACGCGGGGGAAGGGGAAGAGGGCCCGGAACGGCGATTCACGGTACGGCTCAACCCCAAAGAGCTCGGCCAGTACGCCTCGCTATGATAGCCCTATTCTAAAGGGTTTTCTGCCGCCTTTACGCGTTGCCAATACTCTTCTTGTTGCTCGAGCGGCAGAGTGTCGAACGCGCAGCCATCGCGCTCGGCCAAGGCTTCCATGGCGCGAAAGCGGCGTTCAAACTTTGCGTTGGAGGCTCTGAGGGCTTGCTCGGCATCGACATTGTAGCGACGAACGATGTTCACCGCGACGAAGAGAACGTCGCCGGCCTCCATGAGGCGATCTTTCTCGCTTGCGGTCTCGAGTTCCTCAAGTTCCTCGTCAAGCTTTTCGCGCGGACCGCTTGCATCATGCCATTCGAAGCCAACTCGCGCGGCGCGCTTCTGCAGCTTTTCCGACCGCAGCAGCGCTGGTAGGGCCTGCGCAACACCGTCGATAGCGCTTTGGGAGCCATTGTCTCGACGTTCGGCAGCATTCAGATTCTCCCAACGAGCGTCGTCCATTGTTCCGCTTTCCGCACCAAAGATGTGCGGATGGCGACGGACCATTTTGTTGCAGATGGATTTTGCCACATCTTCAAAAGTGAAAAATCCGGCTTCCTCCGCCATTTGCGCGTGGAACACGACTTGAAGCAACAGGTCACCGAGTTCGTCTTGAAGGCCCGTCATGTCTTTGCGCTCTATAGCGTCGGCAACTTCGTAGGCTTCTTCAATGGTATATGGTGCGATGCTGGCAAAATCTTGCGCGAGATCCCATTCGCATCCGGCTTTTGGGTCGCGCAATCGGGCCATGATAGAAAGGAGGCGCGCAAGTTGGGCATCTGCTGGAGAGTGCGGATCTGGGCGGACGTCGTTCATCCTTGGGCGCCTGACATATGAGATGGATAATATATATTATGTTAAATAAAGATCGTGGGATGGTGGTCTCTGAATGTTTGTCACACTCAAAGCTCCAAACCCAACAGGCGGACTAAGAGAAACAGACCGACAAAGATCGCAACCCAAACCAAACCCAATTGCGCGGTCTTTCCCCAGCTCAAACGATACGACGCAAAAGCGGACCCGGCCAAAAGAAGCCAACCAAACATCATGATGAGCGACAAAACGGCTGCTTCGTTCATGCAATCAACTCCAAACCATCAAAACCAACCGTCACATGATCCGGCACTTCCTCGCATAATGTCCGGTAATCCATGCTTTTGTCGAGGTGGCTCAAAACCAAACGCTTAGCAGAGCTGCGCTGCGCAAGCTCTAGAGCAAGGTCAAGATGCGCGTGTGACGGATGAGGCTCCCTTCGCAAACAGTCACAAACTAGAATATCCCCCTCCCAGCACAGCTCAACCATCGCTTCCGAAATGGCGTTGAAGTCCGTTGTGTAAGCAATTGATTTACCGTCAGCTTCGAATCGATAGCCCGTCGTTTCACCCG
>CALCCG010000119.1 GCA_937899785.1 uncultured Erythrobacter sp.
CGCGAGGCCAAGGAAGCGGAAGTGGAGGCAGCGCAGGCCGCCAGCCAAGAGGCTAAGCCCTCGCTCGAGGCATCCGATAGGGCAGCATGAACTGCACCATCGGATTGGCGAAGCGGCGCATGTCGAGGCTTTCCTGCACCGCCACCACACGCTCACCGTATAGCTGCGAATCGAGCTCAGAGCGCGAGTAGAACGGCGTGTCCTCCCACGTGCGGCGCACGCGCGAAAGCCCGATCTCTGAACGCGTGCGGCGCTCGATCCGCCAGGCGCTGTGCGGCAGCGGCGCGGTGGAGGGAAGCTCGGCCTCTTCGGGTATACCCTCAGCGCCAAACCGGATGGCGCTAGCAAATAGCGACCCGTCCGCGCGCTCGCCTTCATAGCAGACCACGGCACCCCGGCGCATATGCGCGCGGCTCCAGTGCCACACGCGAAACCCGTCTTCGAGCGGTTCGCTCCCGCGGTTGTGATCGAAATAGCCTTTGCCCGACCACGATAGGCCCGGTTCGTCCATCACCACTTCAATCCGCGCGCGCGGGGCCATGCAATGCCAGATATGGTTCTCATTGCCATCAAGCGCGAAGGCCGCCGGGTTGAGCGCCTCGGGGATCACCCGCACGCGCCCGCGCACCGGGCGGTGAATGGGATTGAACAGCCGTGTGTCGCGCTCCTCAATCGCGATGTCGAGCGTGTCACCGTTCCACTCGACATGGCTGGGCCCGATCGTCAGTTCACGGCGGCTGCGGGTGACATGGCCGCGCGGGCGCTCGGTCATAACCCAGCGCGCCTTGGGGCCGTAAAGCGCCACGTTGAGACATGAATGATCCAGCGGATCCCCGCGCCCGGACCGTTTGTAATAGGGTGAGAAAACGCTGCCGGTGAACGCGATGATCGTCAGGCCGTGCTGCCCGTCTTCACTGATCGCGTCGATGTACCACCAGGAATAGCCACCCGGTGGGACCGGGGCATCGAAGCGCGGTCCGCGGCGATCACTTTCGCAGCCAGCTGTCCGGACAAGCCGGCCATAGGGACTCCCGCCGAAGGGTGCGTCGCGCCCCCCGCGCAATAGAGCCCCGGCGTTTTCGTTCGCGGTCCCTGCCGAAGGAAGGAAGCCGCCCAGCCGTGCGACGCTCTTCCATAAAGCGCCCCGCCCGTCGCCGGGAAAAGGCGTTCCCATTCCGCCGGTGTCGCCAGATGATGTGGCATCGGATCGTCCAGCTCCAGACCGCAGCGGCGCAGCGTCTGCCTCATGGCGTGGTTGCATGTTTCGATCTCCTTGGCGGATGGTGTGTGCCGGTCCCCGTTGGGCGGGGCGTTGACGATCATCTGGATGCGCTCTCGCCCGGCGCTTGGCAGCGGGCTATCGAGCCGCGCCCCGCGATCCTGCGCGCACAGATAAACGGTTGGATCCGATGGCGGACGACCGCTGGCGATCTCGCGGAACTCGCGCGCGTAGTCGGCGGAAAAGAAGACGTTGTGATGCTGCAGGTCAAAGCCCTGCGTTTTTGCGTGTGCAAACCAGACATAGGCCGAAAGCGAGCGTTTGGTGTCGGGCATGCGCGCAACCGACGACGCCGACGCCGCCCCGAACTTCGCCTGCGCGATCGCCGCCGGGTCTGCGTTGCACAGGACGGTGTCGGCGCGGATCGTCTCTCCGCAAGTCAGCCGGACGCCGCCCACACGGCCGCTCTGCATGCAAATCTCAGCGACGCGCGCGCGCTTGCGGATCACCGCTCCCTTTTGCTGGGCGAGGCTGGCCAAGGCCAGCGCCAAAGCGTGAACGCCGCCGTCAATCAGCCACACACCCTTAGCCTCGGTGTGCGCGATCAGCATCAGCGTGGCCGGCGCCTGGAACGGGTCCGATCCGCAATAGGTCGAATACCGCCCGAACAATTGCCTGAGACGCGGGTCCTTGAAGTGGCCACCAATGGCTTTCCAGAAATTGTCAAAGGGTCGCATGGCCACGGTGTCGCCGATGCGCAGCGGGCCGATGCGCCACATCATCGGGAACGGGGTCGAGGCGCTGTCTCCGCGCAGAAACGGTTCGTCGAGCACGTCGAAGATGCGCTTCGCCTCGCGCCGAAACGCGCGATAGGCCGCGGCCTCGGCAGCGCCAGCGAAATCACCGATCGCGTCTTCGCTGCGATCCGGATCGGCAAACAGATCAAGCGTGCCTGAGCGATCCCAGGCGTGACGCGCGATGACGTCAGCCCGCGCAATCGTCACGTGATCCTCAAGCGAAGAGCCGCAGGCCTCGAACACACCGTCAAACACGTCTCGCATGGTGAAGACCGTCGGTCCGCCGGCGATGGGAACGCCGTCAACCTCAACGCTGCGGGCTTTGCCGCCGACCTTGTCTTCCTTTTCCAGCACCGTCACACGGAAGCCGCGCGCTGCGAGCAGGGCAGCGCTGGTGAGCCCCCCAATTCCCGCTCCTATGATGGCGACATGGTCCTGCACCGACTCTCCCCGGATGCGACGCTGAGTACATTATTATTGACCTTACGCCGCTGTATGTCCAATTCTTTAGACATATGATGCGTCAAGTCCGACCATGCTGATGCGCGACAAAGACTCGCCTGGCGGTGCCCCCAACCGCGCAGCGCGCACGCGACGCGAACGCTGGAAGATTGCCTTCGTCGCCCGGCGCAACGCCATTTTTGGCGGCTCTCGCTTTCAGTATTGGTGCGCGCGGCTGCCCTTCATTCGCGGCCTGGCAAAGGCGCACGCGACGCAGATGATGGACCGCATTGTCGGCTTTTCCTATTCGCAGATCTTAAGCGCGGTGGTCGAAGCCGAGCTGCTCGATCTGCTCGCCAACGGCCCGATCACCGTCAATGAGGTCGCGCACTACACCAAGCTGAGCGAGGCCGCGTCGCGGGCGTTGCTTCGCGCCGCGCGCGCGCTCGATTTGGCGCAAGAGGTGGTCGAGGACGGGTGGATGCTCGGGCAGCAGGGCGCGGTGCTGGTCGCCGATGAGGGCACGCAGGCGATGATCCAGCACCAGAGCCTGCTCTATCGCGACTTGCTCGACCCGCTCGAATTGCTGCGCAGGGACCGCAAGGAACCGACCGAGCTGTCGCGCTATTGGTCTTACGCCGGCGCGCTGCACGGCGCGGCGGAGCGCGGGCGCGAAACCGAAGAATACTCCCGGCTTATGGCCGCATCCCAGCGCTATGTGGCCGATCAGGTGCTGGCCGCCTTCTCCTTTTCGAGAGCCAGCAGCGTGCTTGATGTGGGCGGCGGGCACGGAGCCTTCATCCGCCGCGTGGGCGAGGCGTATCCGGCCATGCGCCTGGGCCTTTTCGACCTGCCCGAAGTGGTCGAGGCCGCGCGCGATCCGCTGCGTGAGAGCTTTTCCGGGCGAATAGAGTCGCATCCGGGCAATTTCTTCGACGATCCTATCCCCGCTGGGTACGACATGATCAGCCTGGTGCGGATTTTGCACGATCACGACGACGCACCCGCCGCTTCGATCTTGCGCAACATCCGCCAGAGCCTGCAACCTGGCCAGCGCTTGCTTATCGCGGAACCGATGGCCCGCATACCGGGCGCCGAAGCAATGGGTGAGGCCTTCTTCGGCTTCTATCTGTGGGCGATGGGATCAGGGCGCGCGCGCAGCCCGGCCGAGATCATGGCAATGACCAAGACAGCGGGCTTCGCAAAGGCTCGGCTGATCGCTGGCCCGCAACCGGTCATCGCCAGCCTCGTAATCGCCACAGCCTGACAAAATTACTGTCTGCTTTAATTGACACTTTAGTACGTAAGGCGTAGCAGACAGGCAGGAGAAGAAGCTTTGGGCGTTGCGCGAGTCGCAATTCAGGGGCCCTTCGCAACCGAGGAAACCCATCGGGTAGGCGCAATGGACACACTGGCGGTAATTCTTGAGGGACCCGAGCGCATGGCGCTCCGGACGCTTGAGCTTAATCCGCTTGGTCCCAGCGATGTTCTTGTCGAAATTGCCTATAGCGGGATCAGTTCGGGCACCGAAAAGCTGCTTTGGAACGGCCGTATGCCGCCATTCCCGGGAATGGGTTATCCGCTGGTTCCGGGCTATGAATCGGTCGGTCGCGTTGTCGAAGCGGGCACCGAAGCGCGCGGGCGAATAGGCGACTGGGTGTTTGTACCGGGGGCCAATTGCTACACCAATGCGCGCGGCCTGTTCGGCGGGACCGCACGGCGCGTTATTGTGCCGTCAGCGCGCGCTCTGCCCGTTCCCGAAACGCTGGGCGAAGCGGGCGTTTTGTTCGCGTTGTCCGCCACCGCGCTGCACGCCATCAACAGCGGCGCTGCGCCCGATCTCATCGTGGGCCATGGGGTTCTGGGCCGCCTGCTGGCGCGCATCACTCTTGCCCTGGGCGCGCCCGCGCCAACGGTTTGGGAAACCAACGCCGCGCGCCGCGGTGGAGCTTACGACTATCGTGTGATCGCACCCGAAGAGGACGAACGCCGCGACTACCGTTCGGTCTATGACGCGAGCGGAGACGCTGGCGTTCTTGACGAGCTGGTCGGGCGCCTCGCCAAAGGCGGCGAGATCACGCTTGCGGGCTTTTATTCGGGCCGGATCGATTTCGCGTTCGCCCCGGCCTTCCAGGCGGAGGCGCGCTTGCGCATCGCGGCGGAATGGCAGCCGCAGGACATGGTCGGAACCCGCGCGCTGGTGGAGAATGGGCGGCTCTACCTGGGCGGACTTATCTCCACTCGCCGACCCGCCGCGCAAGCGCTCGACGCGTACCCGCAAGCGTTCACCGACCCGGACTGCCTCAAAATGATCCTCGATTGGAGCAACGCATGACTATGCTCGAAACCCAAGCCGAGGCGCTGCGCGAAGAAGCAAGCCACGAGCCCGATCCGGTCCACGCCGGTGAGGTTACGAAGGAAACGCAAGTCATCGCGATCTATGGCAAGGGCGGCTCGGGCAAGAGCTTCGCGCTCTCCAACCTTTCCTACATGATGGCGCAGCAGGGCAAACGCGTCCTGCTGATCGGCTGCGATCCCAAATCGGATACGACCAGCCTGCTGTTTGGGGGCAAGAGCTGCCCGACCATCATCGAAACCTCCTCCAAGAAAAAGCTCGCGGGCGAAGAGGTCACGATCGAAGACGTGTGCTTCCAACGCGACGGGGTCTTCGCCATGGAGCTGGGCGGTCCCGAAGTGGGCCGCGGCTGCGGCGGACGCGGGATCATCCACGGCTTTGAGCTGCTCGAAAAGCTGGGCTTTCACGAATGGGGCTTTGATTACGTCCTTCTCGATTTCCTTGGTGATGTGGTGTGCGGCGGCTTCGGCCTGCCGATCGCGCGCGACATGTGCCAGAAAGTGATCGTGGTCGGCTCGAACGACCTGCAATCGCTCTATGTCGCCAACAATGTCTGCCACGCGGTCGAATATTTCCGCAAAATGGGCGGCAATGTCGGCGTGGCTGGCATGATCGTGAACAAGGACGATGGCACGGGCGAAGCGCAAGCCTTTGCCGAAGCGGTTGATATTCCGGTCCTTACCGCGATCCCAGCGGATGAAGACATCCGGCGCAAAAGCGCCAATTACCAGATTATAGGAAAGCCAGGCGGCGAGTGGGGGGGGCTTTTTGAAGAGCTCGCCAAGAACGTCGCTGAGGCGCCGCCGCGCCAACCCGAACCGCTCGACCAGGACGGCCTTCTCGACCTTTTCTCGCCCGAAGATACGGGTGGAAATGTCGAGCTGATCCCAGCCACCCAGGCCGACATGCGCGGCGGAGTGTTTGAAGAAAAGCCAAGTTTGGAAGTGGTTTACGACGAGATCTGATGACGGACGCCTTCGCCTCGAACCCTCGCCAGCGCGATCAATTGGACCTTGGGTCTGATGGCGGCGCCTGCGCGAGCAAGGCGACCATGGAAGACGCGGCCCGCGCAGCCGGTAAGAGCGACGTCCTCGATCAATACGCCGCCGATTATCCGATTGGGCCCCACGATCAGCCGCAATCCATGTGCCCGGCCTTTGGCTCTTTGCGCGTTGGCCTGCGGATGAAGCGCACCGCGACCGTGCTCTCGGGCTCGGCGTGCTGTGTCTATGGGCTTACCTTCACATCGCACTTTTACGGCGCGCGTCGGACCGTGGGCTATGTCCCCTTCTCTTCGGAAACGCTTGTGACCGGCAAGCTGTTCGAAGACATTAAGGAAGCGGTTGAAGATCTCGCCGATCCGGAAAACTACGACGCGATTGTGGTGACGAACTTGTGCGTTCCCACGGCCAGCGGTGTGCCGCTGAGGCTGCTGAAGAAGCAGATCAACGGCGTGCGGATCATCGGCAATGATGTGCCCGGTTATGGCATTCAGACCCACGCCGAGGCCAAGGATGAGTTGGCGGGCGCTATGCTCGCTTATGCGCGCGAAGAGGCTGCCGCAGGACCAGTTGCCGCGCCTTCCAATCGTTCCGATAGGCCTTCGATTACGCTTTTGGGCGAGATGTTCCCCGCTGACCCGGTTGTGATTGGGCAGATGCTCGAGCCCCTGGGCCTCGCGGCAGGCCCGGTCGTCCCAACGCGCGAATGGCGCGAGCTTTACGCTGCGCTCGATTGCGCCGCTGTCGCTGCGATCCACCCCTTCTACACCGCCAGTGTTCGCGAATTTGAGAACGCCGGACGGCCCGTCATCGGCTCCGCACCCGTCGGGGCGGATGGTACGGCCGCCTGGCTCCAATCCCTAGGCGAGGCGCTCGGCCTGTCACAGGACAAGCTCGACCCCGTGAAAGACGCCATGGTTGGAGCGTGCAAAGGCGCGCTCGCCGGGCAGCCCATTACCGGGCGGATCACGGTCTCGGGCTATGAAGGCTCTGAGCTGCTGGTCGCCCGGCTTCTGGTCGAAAGCGGCGCGGATGTTCGCTATGTGGGCAGCGCCTGTCCGCGAACGAAGTGGTCTGATGCGGATCGCGAATGGCTCGAAGCGCGCGGCGTGCATGTGAACTTCCGCGCCAGCCTTGAAGAGGACATCGCGGCGGTTGAGGAGTATCAGCCCGATCTCGCTATCGGCACCACTCCGGTGGTCCAGCATGCGAAATCGAGGGCCATCCCGGCGCTCTACTTCACCAATCTCATCTCCGCTCGCCCGCTTATGGGACCCGCCGGAGCCGGAAGCCTTGCTCAAGTCGTAAACGCGGCCATGGCGAACAAGGATCGGTTCGACAAAATGCGCGACTTCTTCAAAGGGGTCGGCGATGGCCACGCAACGGGTGTGTGGGAAGACACGCCGGTTGATCGCCCGAAATTCCGCAAGAAATACGCAGCGCTTAACGAAGCGGCGCGCAAAGCGTCCGAGGCGGTGGGCACATGACGCTCGTCTTGGACCATGATCGCGCCGGCGGCTATTGGGGCGCGACGTACGTCTTCACCGCGGTCAAGGGCCTGCAGGTCATCATCGATGGCCCGGTGGGCTGTGAGAACCTGCCGGTGACGAGCGTGCTGCACTACACCGACGCGCTGCCTCCTCATGAGCTTCCGATCGTGGTCACGGGACTGGGCGAAGAAGAGCTCGGCAAGACCGGCACCGAAGGCGCGATGAAGCGGGCCTGGGAAACGCTTGATCCGGAACTGCCCGCCGTGGTCGTGACGGGCTCGATCGCCGAAATGATCGGCGGCGGCGTCACGCCCGAAGGCACCAATATCAAACGCTTCCTGCCCCGCACGATCGACGAGGATCAGTGGCAGTCGGCGGACCGCGCGCTGACCTGGCTATGGACCGAATTTGGCCCCAAGAAAGCGGTCAAACCGCGCCCGCGCAAAGAGGGCGAAAAGCCGGTCGTCAACATTATCGGCCCGTCCTACGGCATGTTCAACATGCCAAGCGATCTGGCCGAAATCCGCCGCCTGGTTGAGGGCATCGGAGCGCAAGTGGGCGTGGTCTTCCCCCTGGGATGTCACCTGGCCGACATCCGCCAGCTTGGCACGGCGGACGCCAATATCTGCATGTACCGCGAGTTTGGCCGCCATCTGTGCGAGACGCTTGATCGTCCCTATTTCCAGGCGCCGCTAGGCCTCAGCTCCACCACCAAATTCCTGCGCGCTTTGGGCGACGAATTGGGGCTCGATCCCGAACCGTTCATTGAGCGTGAGAAGCACACCACAATCAAGCCGCTATGGGATCTTTGGCGTTCGGTGACGCAGGATTTCTTCGGTACGGCCAGCTTTGGTGTCGTGGCCAACGAAACGTATACGCGCGGCCTGCGGCACTTCCTGGAAGAGGATATGGGCCTACCCTGCGCGCTTGCCTTCTCTCGCAGCGCGGGTGTTAAGCCGGTGAACGACGAAGTGCGCGCGGCCATTCACGCCACGCCGCCGCTGGTGATGTTCGGCTCTTACAATGAGCGCATGTATATGGCCGAGATGGGATCAGGCGGTCACGGTCCCCAAGGGCAGTTCATTCCAGCCAGCTTCCCGGGCGCGGCGATCCGCCGGCACACGGGCACGCCCTTCATGGGCTATGCGGGCGCGACCTATCTGGTTCAGGAGGTCTGCAACGCGCTGTTCGATGCGCTCTTCCACATACTGCCTTTGGGCACTGAGATGGACAAAGCGCCGCCGACCCCCGCGCGCGAGAAGACCAATTTCATTTGGGACGATGACGCCAAGGCGCTGCTCGACGACCTGGTCGAAAAGCAGCCGGTTCTGGTCCGAATTTCCGCGGCCAAGCGTCTTCGCGACGCCGCCGAACGCACCGCTCGCCAACAAGGGCTCGAGCGTGTGACAACAGATTGCCTCGCTTCGGGAAGAGCTGAGGCTGTGCCTGAGGGAGAACCCGCATGCTGCGCGCCTTCCTCTTCTCAAAAGTCGTGGGAGTGGCACCGATTAGTCA
>CALCCG010000120.1 GCA_937899785.1 uncultured Erythrobacter sp.
GAGAAGCTCGCCTTCGCCCATACGGCGCTGAGCGATCTGCGCAGGCTTCAGCCAGTGGCAAACAGCGCTGTCGCGTCGGGGTCAGCGCGTCCGGCTGAAAGCCTTGCCATTCGCCGCGAGCTCCTTGTGATTGAAGATGCAATCACAAGAATTGAAGCGCAAAGAGATGCCGCGCGCGCCATGCTCTCGAGCTACATTCAGACAGACGACCCTACTGTCGCGGGTGATGCGCCAGCGGCCGATGTCGACAGCGGCAGCCTCGAGCAAGCTCTGGACCTTAACCCCGTCATCCGTCTTGCCGATGCTGCCACCGGACGCGCAGAAGCGAACGCCGACCTCGCGCGCGCCGACTTGCGCCCCGACTTCGGCGTGAGCGTGAACTATGGCCGACGCGACCCTGCCTTCGGAGACGCATTCTCTGTCATGGGATCGGTTACCCTGCCCATTTTCACCGATCGACGTCAAAAGCCGCGCATTCGTGCCGCCGAGGCAGAAGCCGCCGCTACGCAGGCAGAGCGCGACGATCGTTTGCGGGCATTGCGTGTGCAATTCGAATCTGATCTCGCCTCATGGCGCAGCGCGAAGCGTCAATGGGAACGCGCCCGCGATGAATTACTGCCGCTGGCCCGGCAACGGGTTGAACTGGAGACGGCGAGCTTTGCTGCCGGAAACGCAGACCTGATCGATGTGATTGCAGCAAAGGTAGATTTGGCCTTGCTCGATCTTGAAATCTTTGAACGCGAAGCTGCGACCGTGGAATGGGCCGAGATGCTTCGCTTGACCTACGGGGAGCAGCAGCCATGAGCAATACAGTCGACAGCTCCGGCCCTTCAAAGCGAACCTATGCAATCATGGCAGCCGTCGCGCTTGTCAGCCTCGGCGCGGGATATGCGCTCTCGCTTATAGGCGATGAGAGCGAGCGTGGGATGTCGGGCTCCGCTGAGGCGGAGTGCGAAGAGGTGCTTTACTGGTACGATCCGATGGTTCCCGGACAGCGCTTTGACGAGCCTGGCAAGTCGCCCTTCATGGACATGATGCTGGTTCCCAAGTGCGCGGGAGAAGCTGCGAAAGCGGGCGTCCGGATTGATCCAGGCCTTGTCCAGAATTTCGGCATTCGCACGGCAGCGGCGGAGTTCGGAGTTCTCGAGCCGGAAATCACCGTGACGGGCGTCCTCGCCTACAACAGCCGAGATGTCGCCATCGTCCAGCCAAGAGCGGGCGGATATGTCCAACGCACCTATGGCCTAGCACAGGACGATGTCGTGGGTCGCAGCACTCCGATAGTCGACATTCTCGTCCCTGACTGGGGCGGTGCGCAGCGTGAGTACATTGCCGTGCTCGATACCGGCGATCAGGCGCTTGCAGACGCGATGCGCCAGCGCATGCGCCTGCTCGGCATGACCGACGCAATGATCGCGTCGGTCGAACGGACACGCAGAGCGCAAAACACGATCACTGTCACTGCTCCGGTAGGCGGCGCTGTCACCATGCTCGGTGTGCGGCCAGGCATGACGGTGATGGAAGGTCAGACACTGGCCGAGATTACAGGCTTCTCGCCGATATGGCTGGAAGCCTCAGTTCCCGAGGCACAGGCCGCAAACGTACGGCAGGGTCAGACTGTCAGCGCCGCTCTGGCAGCGTTTCCCGATGAACGATTTGTAGGACGTATCACGGCCATTTTGCCCAGCGCCGATACAGCAAGCCGGACGATCACCGTCCGGGCTGAGCTGCCGAACCCACGCGGCAGGTTGAAGCCAGGGATGTTCGCGCAGGTGTCGCTCTCACCCGACACACGGCGAGCCTTGCTGGTACCGTCGGAGGCGGTCATTCGAACCGGCCGCCGCAATCTTGTGATGCTCAAGCAGGATGAAGGCGCCTTTCTTCCAGCCGAGGTCGAAATCGGACGCGAGGCGAATGGCAGGACCGAGATCCTGGCAGGCCTTGCCGAAGGCGAAGAGGTCGTCACTTCCGGGCAGTTCCTGATCGACTCCGAAGCGAGTTTGGCCGGGATCGATGTCAGGTCGATCGACGGAAGCATGAATATGGCATCCGACGGCCCCGCAAAGATGAAAACCTACACTGCCACGGGAAGAGTGACGAAAATCGCCGGTGCTTCGATCACTCTCAATCACGCGCCGGTTGCCGCTCTCGAATGGCCAAGCATGGTCATGCCCTTCGCTCTCGCCAACGCCGCCCTAGTTGAGGGTCTGGAACCGGGCGATACTGTCGAGTTTACCTTCTCGCAGCAAGACACCGGTCCGCGCATCGAGTCTATCAGGAAGACCGAGCGATGATCGCGCGCATAATCGATGCCTCGATCGCCAATCGGTTTTTCATCGTTCTGGCGGCCATCGCGGTCACCCTCGCCGGCTTCTGGGCGGTACGCGCAACGCCGGTCGATGCGATCCCCGATCTGTCTGATGTACAAGTTGTGGTTCGCTCGAATTATCCTGGGCAAGCTCCACGCATCGTCGAAGATCAGGTCACCTATCCGCTTGCGACGACGATGCTCTCGGTGCCGGGAGCGGAAACTGTGCGCGGCTATTCGATGTTCGGCGACAGCTTCGTTTATGTGATCTTCGAGGACGGGACCGACCTCTATTGGGCGCGCTCGCGCGTGCTGGAATATCTCAACCAAGTGCAAAACGAATTGCCCGAAGGAGTGACCAGTTCGCTCGGGCCGGACGCGACGGGGGTGGGCTGGATTTACGAATATGCGCTGATTGACCGAACGGGGAACAGCGATCTTGCTGGCCTCAGAAGTCTTCAGGACTGGTTCCTGCGTTATGAGCTCCAGACGATTCCGGGCATTGCAGAGGTCGCCAGCGTCGGCGGCATGGTCAAGCAGTACCAGATCGTGCTGGAACCCTACCGGATGGCTTCGCTTGGCGTCACTTACAGCGATGTCGTGCGCGCTATACAAGCTTCCAATCAGGAGGCCGGCGGATCGGTGGTCGAAATGGGCGAGGCGGAGTTTATGGTCCGCGCATCAGGCTATCTCACGTCTCTCGAAGACTTCAGACAGATTCCGCTGAAATCGGTCGGAAACGGCATTCCCGTCTCCTTGTCCGATGTCGCCACGATTCAGCTTGGCCCCGAAATGCGGCGAGGCATCGCCGAACTCAATGGCGAAGGCGAGGTCGCAGGCGGTATTGTTGTGCTCAGACAGGGTGAGGATGCGCGGGCGACCATCGCGGCTGTCGAAGAGAAGCTCGAAATACTCCAAGCCAGTCTTCCCGAAGGGGTCGAGATTGTCACGACCTATGATCGCTCGAAGCTGATCGACGCCTCGATCGAAAACCTGACCGGCAAACTCATCGCCGAGTTTATCATCGTCGCGCTCGTTTGCGCGCTGTTCCTGTGGCATGTGCGATCAGCATTGGTGGCAATCGTCACTCTTCCATTGGGCGTGCTGGCCGCCTTTATCGTGATGCGTTTCCAAGGGGTCGATGCAAACATCATGTCCTTGGGCGGCATCGCCATCGCAATCGGCGCGATGGTGGACGCTGCCATCGTCATGATCGAGAACGCGCATAAGCACATCGAGCATTGGGAAGAGGATCATCCGGGTGAGCAGATGTCCAACGATGAGCGCTGGAAGCTGATCGCGGAAGCGTCGAAAGAAGTGGGGCCAGCGCTGTTCTTCAGCCTTCTCATCATCACGCTCTCGTTCCTTCCGGTGTTTACTTTGCAGGCGCAGGAGGGCCGCCTGTTTTCACCGCTGGCCTTTACAAAGACCTATGCCATGGCGGCGGCCGCCATTCTATCGGTGACACTGGTCCCTGTGTTGATGGGCTGGCTGATCCGCGGGAAGATACCCAAGGAGGACACCAACGTCCTCAATCGCGTGCTGACCAAAGCCTACCGGCCGGGTCTTGATTGGGTAATGCGCCGACCGAAAACCACTTTGGTTGTGGCAGGCCTCGTATTCCTTACAGCGCTGGTCCCATTCACCCGTCTTGGAGGAGAATTCCTGCCGCCGCTCGATGAAGGCGACCTCCTTTACATGCCGAGCGCGCTGCCCGGCCTATCTCCCGGTGAAGCGTCCGCATTGCTTCAGCGGACAGACCGACTGATCAAATCTGTGCCGGAAGTCGACACCGTTTTCGGAAAAGCCGGACGTGCGGATACTGCGACCGACCCTGCACCGCTAACGATGTTCGAGACAACGATCCGCTTCAAACCGCGCGAAGAGTGGCGGCCCGGAATGACGCCGGAGAAGCTCGTGGAAGAACTCGACAGCGCGGTGCAGGTGCCGGGGCTCGCCAATGTCTGGGTGCCACCGATCCGCAACCGCATCGACATGCTCGCGACCGGTATCAAGAGCCCAATCGGTGTGAAAGTGTCCGGCGAAGACCTTGCCGAAATTGAGCGCGTGGCGTTGCAGGTCGAAAATGTCGCAAAACAGGTTCCCGGCGTCAGTTCCGCTTTGGCAGAGCGTCTATCGGGAGGCCGCTATGTCGATGTGGACATCGACCGGGTCGCTGCGGCGCGTTTCGGGCTGAACATCGCCGATGTTCAGCAGATTGTGTCAGGCGCGATCGGCGGCGCGAATATCGGCAGAACGGTCGAAGGACTGGCGCGATATCCCATCAATGTCCGCTATCCGCGCGAGATCCGCGACAGCCTCGGAGAACTGCGCGCGCTGCCTTTGTTAACCCCGTCAGGCCAGCAAATCACGCTCGGAACGGTCGCACAGGTGAGCGTCAGCGATGGCCCTCCTATGTTCAAGAATGAGCAGGGCCGTCTCATCAGCGTGGTCTATGTCGACACGCGCGGGCGCGATTTGACTTCGGTCGTAAGCGATCTTCAGGCGGCGGTGTCAGAGGGCGTCGATCTGCCTGCCGGTCTGAGCATTTCCTATGCGGGCCAATTTGAATATCTCACTCGCGCGAATGAGCGGTTGCAGGTCGTCATTCCCGCAACGCTCGGGATCATCTTCATCCTGCTCTATCTGATCTTCCGCCGGTTCGACGAAGCGCTTCTGGTTATGGGCACGCTGCCCATTGCCCTGACCGGCGGCTTCTGGCTGCTCTATCTGATGGGCTACAACCAGTCTGTTGCGACATCGGTGGGTTTCATCGCCCTTGCCGGGGTATCAGCGGAATTCGGCGTTATCATGTTGATCTACCTCAAGTCTGCACTGGCCCGGCGCAGCGGTGCCCTCGATGCGGACGGCGTGGGCGAAGCGATCAGGGAGGGCGCTCTTTTGCGCGTGCGTCCCAAGGCAATGACCGTGGCCGTCATTCTTGCCGGTCTCTTCCCGATCCTCATTGGAACCGGCGCAGGATCGGAGGTCATGAGCCGCATCGCCGCACCGATGGTGGGCGGCATGATCACCGCGCCGCTGCTTTCCATGTTCGTTATCCCCGCCGCATATCTCTTGATGCGGCGCCCCCGGCCCGAGCGGCCAACACAATCCGAAGGAGAAACTGAATGCGCACCTCAAACCTAGGTATGTTGCTGGCCGCGCCCTTGGCCCTCGCTGCTTGCGACAGCGGGCAGGAGATGGAGACCATGGACGAAATGGGCGCGGACGAGATGTCGATGGAAGGACATGATATGTCAGCGATGGATGAGAGCGAGGGTGCAAAAACCGCCAGTGCCATCGGTACCGTAACCGCCATTGATCCCGAGGCAGGCACTCTCACTGTCGATCACGAACCCGTTGCAGAGCTTGGCTGGCCTCAGATGGTGATGGCTTTCGATGCCAGCGAAGACGTGCGCGGCGATGTGGCTGTGGGTGATGCAATCGAGTTTACAGTCGAGGCAACCGAAGACGGCAACACGATTACCGCGCTGACCAAGCAGTAGGTCGTATTCCAAGGCGGAAAACAGACGAGGTGAAGGCACTTATGACAATTATCGCCAGAATGATGATTTTGTGCATTGCTATGTTTTCGGCTTTCACAAGTGTGCCTGTTTGGGCGCATGGCGATGAGCAACATGGCACCGCTGCGGCGGCGCAAAAGCCTGTTGCGCAAGCGGTAGGAGATGAGCCAGCTGCCAAGAAAGCGGACGCAGCAGGGGGCGAGATCGAACTTGCTGATGAGGTCGGTTCGTCTCTCGAAACGCTGCGTATGCTGCACCCGGCCACAGTTCACTTCCCGATTGCGCTGCTTTTGTTGGCTGCTGCGGTTGAGGCCTTGCTGATCCTTCGCCCCAACTCCGGTTTGGAACAGACCGTCCGCATCATCCTCTATTTCGCTGCCGCTGGAACAGTCACTGCAGCTCTCTTTGGCTGGATACACACTGGCATGTGGATGGGAGGAGAAGCCCTGATGCAACAGCACAGGTGGGTCGGAACGGGACTGGCCGTATTGTCTATTGGTCTTGCGCTACTCGCAGCGAGACCGCCTGACCATGCGCGAAGAACCCTACGTACAGGTCTGTCAATCGCTGCCATCGCCGTGGTCCTGCAAGGGTATTGGGGAGCGGAACTGTCCCACGGACCTGAGCATCTATCCCAGCAACACTAATACTTTGTCGAGGCAAACAGACATGACTCAAATGAAAACAGCAAAACTCTATCGCATGGTGATGCCCGATCATCTTTGTCCGTCAGGCCTGAAGGCCAAGTGGTTGCTTGAGCGCAAAGGCTACAGGGTCGAAGATCATCATCTTACGACGCGTGAAGAAACCGATGCTTTCAAGGACGAGCACAGTGTCAAAACTACACCGCAAGCCTGGATCGGCGATAAGCGCATAGGCGGATACACTGATCTCGCGGCCCATTTCGGGAATGCGATCGAGAAGGACGGGGTTACCTATCGACCTGTCGTTGTGCTGTTTAGTATGATGGCTCTTATGGCCCTTGCAGCGGCCTGGGTTGCCAATGGGCAGCCTATCTCAATCCTTTCTGCCGAGTGGTTCGTAAGCTTCTCGATGTGCGGCCTCGCTTATCTCAAACTGCGCGACGTAGAGAGCTTCTCGACCATGTTCCTGAATTATGACCTGCTCGCAAGACGGTGGGTGCCCTACGGGTACATCTACCCCTTCGCCGAGGGGCTTGCCGGGGTGCTGATGACTGCGCACGTGCTAAACATCATTTCGATACCGGTAGCGCTTTTCATCGGCACAATCGGAGCGGCGAGCGTGTTCAAGGCGGTCTACATCGACAAGCGTGAACTTAAATGCGCGTGCGTCGGTGGGGACAGCAACGTGCCGCTCGGCTTTGTTTCGCTGACCGAAAACCT
>CALCCG010000121.1 GCA_937899785.1 uncultured Erythrobacter sp.
GATGAGCGGAACTTCCTTGCCCGTGTGAGTGCGTCCGACGCGATCATCATCTCCTTTGCTGAGCACAACGTCAGCTTCACCGCGTCGTTCAAGAACCTGTTTGACTGGTGCAGCCGCCTTGGACGCGATGTCTGGCAGTCCAAGCCGATGGTGCTGCTGGCCACCTCGCCTGGTGGTCGCGGCGGCAAAAGCGTGCTCGAATTCGCTGCCGGTGCCGCGCCGCGCTTTGGTGGAAAGGTGGTGGGAACCCTGGCTGTACCAAGCTTCGGCGAGAGCTTTGATACCGAGGCGGGCAAGCTCGTCGATGCGAGGCTTGACGCACAATTGCGGGAACTGGTCGCCAAGCTTGGCGATTAACACTCCCAAGCCTCCTTTTCATACAGGGTGTGAGTGTTTCGCACTTGGCAGGATCACGAATGCGCGCCTTGGCCCAAACCCTAATCCGGCAATCCTGGATCGCCCCCACGGCGATGGGCCTGATTATGGTGGCATCGCTGTTCGATCCGGCGCATAGCGCGATCGGTCAGCATATGAGCGAGCTCATCCTTGGGTCTCCCTTCTCGCAGATCATCATCCGCATCCTGCCTTTGATCGCAGGCGTCAGCATTATCTTGTTTGGGTTAGGCGTGGCGCTGCGTGGTGGCCGGTGGAGCGCTTTGATCTCCCATCTTGTTCGGGATCGCAATGACTTCAGCGGGTATCGTGCCTATGGGCAGCCCTTGGCACGGGATTTATGGTCTTGCGATCCTCTCCGTCCTGCTTCCGGTGTTCTACTCGCTTGAGTTCGAAGTCTCGCCGATCTTCCGGCAAGTGTCGTTTGCCGTCTCTGTGCTTGGCCTTGTCTATATGTGGTTCTTATTGGTGGGGCTGGATCCGTTGGACTATCGCGGTCTCACACAAAGAAGCCATTCCGCTTTGTCTTTCGGCTGGTTCATCTTCGCCGCGGGTACTTACAACAACCCGCTCGCCAACAAGGCGGCGCTGATGAGGCCAAAGGGAATGTAAGACTTGTGCTTACCGCTGTCCCAAATGAGCGGAACGATCGCGAGACCGGCAAAGAGAAACCCAAACACAATGAGCGACACTTGCACTGCGCTGCCGGGCACAAAGGTAATCGCAAGGAGATAGACCGCCAGACCCAGCCACAGCGCGCTGACGAGGTGCCAAGTCGCTTGAATAGTGCGGAAAGTGTAGAGGCGCTCTCCCCACATTGGAGGCAGGTTGTCGGCCTGCTTGATGGGCCTAAGAATGGCCCGTTCGCCAACCAAAGAGTGAAAAACGCTCATCACGGTTAGCAAAGCGGCGGCGACGATCAGCTTGTTCAGGTCTTGCCAAATCCCGGCTTAGCCGCACTGGTGTTGATCACAGTTTGGGGATTGTCATTCCACCAAGGCGTGTCGGTCCAAGGTCGCACATCAACCTCAAAGCTCCAACAGCTTCGATGTTGGTGCGCGAGATGCCAATAGGTCTCCGCCAGCGCGGCGGGATCAAGTACTCCGTCCTCGCCCTTCGACGCCTTAAAGCCCTCATACCTATCGCCCAGCAGCTTCCCGAGAGTGTCGGGGGCGTCAACCGGGCCATCGACCACGACATGGGCGACATGGATACCCTGCGAGGCAAACTCTGCGTTGAGAGTTTGGCACAGCATCCTCCGACCACCGATCGCCGCGGCGTGGCTGTGTTGCCCAGCGTTGCCCCGCATCGCCGAGGTTGCCGAGGTGACCAGCAGTGTGCCGTGGCCTCGCTCCACCATGGCTGGCAGTGTGGCCTGTGCCAGGCGAAACAAGGCGTAGCTCGTTATCCGCCAGCCGAGTTCAAAAGTCTTGTGCGGGATGTCGAAGAAATTGCGATTGCCGATTTGCGCGCCAAGGTTGAAAAGGCAAACCTCAATGGGGCCGATGTCACGCTCAATCCGTTCGACCAATTCTTCAATCGTGCCGTCCTCAACCGCGTTGATCAGAACGCCGGTGGCCACACCACCAGCGTCTTCGATTTCGGCGACCATCCGCGCCAGCCCCTCTTCGTCTGCACGTCGGGCGAGCACGCTGTGATAGCCGCCCGCGGCAAAGCGCTTTGCGGTGTTGCCTCCGATCCCGGCGCCTGCGCCAAGGACAAGGCAGACCGGTTTGCGGGTGTCGTGTGCCGTCTCGCTCATGGCGCGGTGTCTTGTTGCGCGGCCATCTTGGCTTCGTGCGCGGCGAGCCAGGCCGCCTCTTCGCCCGGTTCGGGTAGCACGTCACCGCCCTCCATCACCCAGCTTGCAGGCGTGTCGGTGGTGAAGACCGCGAACTGGTCGCTCGAAAGCTCGCAATGGGTGGCGAGCGAGGCGCCCATATCTTGCCGGATGCGCGCCTTTTGTGCGTCATCGCGGCCCGAGCGGATTTGGCCATAGAGCACAGCCTGCTTGTCAGCGAGCGGAGGGTTGGGGCCATCTTCAAAGAAGAACACATGGACGAAGGTCGGCGGCGCGCCGGTGACCTCGCAATGGATGCGCGTGACGTCCTCGGCTATCCTGGCCTTGGCAGCTTCAGGGACGCAACCGGCCTTTGCGTTGCAGATGTAGAGCGGCATGGACTTAGCCTCCTTGTGTTTGCGGGTCGCGGATCACGGTGACGACTTCGTTGGGGCTGAGGCCTGCGCTGCGCTCCCAGATCTCGCACAATTCGCGCAGCAGCGGTTCGCGCGCAGACGGGGCGAGCGAGCGGTCCGCATTCATGGAGACGATCACCGAATTGGACGGCTTGGCCTCGGTAAAGCCATTACCTTTGGCGATGCGCACCCAGTTGATCTGCGGCTCAGCGCCGAAGTGGCGGGCGGCAAAGGCCGACGTCTCGCGCCGCAGCTCGGCCTCTTGGCCCGGAGAGACTTGCCCCTCCTGGACCATACACACGCAGTGGATCATCGACTTCCTCCCTCTCTTGCCGGGAAGATAGTCTGATTTTCAGACGTACTCAAGCGCCTGTTCAAAGTCCGCGATCAGATCGCCCGCATCCTCGATCCCGACGCTGATCCGCACCAGCGCATCGGTGATGCCGAGGGCCGCGCGCCGCTCGGGCGGGACGGAGAGGTGCGTCATCGAAGCCGGGTGGCTCGCGAGCGTCTCGGTGCCGCCGAGGCTCACAGCAAGCTTGGCGATCTGGAGGTGATCAAGAAACCGGAAGCACTCGGCCTCGCCCCCATTGAGGAACACGCTGAAGGTTGATCCAGCGCCCATGCAATGGCGATCGTAGATGTTCTGCTGCTCCGGATCGTCGATGAAACCGAGATAGCCGAGTCCTGTCACCTTGGGATGGTCACGCAAAAAGGCGCAGACTTTGGCGGCGTTCTCCCCCGCTCGCTGCATCCGCAGCTCGACGGTCTCCAGGCTGCGCAGGAGCATCCAGGCGGTGTTCGGATCGACGATCCCACCCATCGTGTTGCGCAGCGCGCGCACTGGGTCCATCCAGTGTTTCGCGCCCGCGATCGAGCCTGCGACAAGGTCCGAATGCCCACCGACATATTTGGTCAGCGAATAGGCGACGATGTCCGCCCCATGGTCGAGTGGGCGCTGCCACAAGGGCCCCAGGAAGGTGTTGTCGATCGCGATCGGGCAGGGCTTGTTGAGCACCGCATCGCGCGCCGTTTTGACCGCTTCGATATCGACTAGAGCGTTGGTGGGGTTGGCCGGGCTTTCCAGATAGACCATCGCCACCTTGCCGCCGGTCTCACCCGCCTGGCACTTGGCGCGATCAAGCGTGTCAGCAATGTCCTGAGGCGACGCGCCGGCGGGGAAGTCGATATAGGTTACTCCGAACTTGGACAGCACCTTGGACACAAAACCCTCAGACGCAGCGTAGAGCGGACCGGAATGCACGATCACATCGCCCGCGCTCGCATAGGCCATCATCAGGATGCAGATCGCGGTCATCCCGCTTGCAAAGGTCAGCGCGTCTTCGGCGCCGTCCCAGATTGCCAACCGGTCTTCGAGGATCTCCTGGTTGGGCCCGTTGAAGCGCGAATAGACGAGGCCGTCCGCGCCGCCTTCGCGCTTGCCAGTGATTCCCTCAAAATGCCGCTTCCCCGCCGCTGCGTTCTCGAACGCGAAGGTCGACGTCAGGAACACCGGGGCTTTCAGCGATCCTTCGGACAGCGCCGGGTCAAAGCCATGCCCCATCATCAGCGTCGCTGGGCTCAGCTCGCGCCCGCCAACGCTCGTCTTCTCGGGCTTGGGCTTGCGTCGCGGGGTGGGGGTGTTGGTTGAATCGATTGCGTCGGCCATAACGGCACGCGTCCTTCCTGTAAAAACGCTCCCAGGAAGGCAGGAGCTCGTCCCTAGGTGTCCACAGGCCCCCGCTTCTAACCTCCGCAGAAGCGCCTCTCCCCTGGCCGCCGATGGGCTTGGAATATCGAGTGATTGTTACACTTGCAACCGGTTTGACACAGGCGTGCCCACTGCAGAAGATCTGAAGACGCGCAGCACGGCCATGCGGTGTATTGTGCCGTCTTCAAAACATGGGGAGGGAAGAATGAACGATCCGTTCCAGATGCAACGCGAACTGCGATATGGAGCACCACCGTGCGATGAAATTCTGACCGGCCGATACTTTACGATCGGCTATTCCTACTACTTCCGCCAGGCCAAGTGGACGCTTGAAATCGTCAAACGTGGCGGGAAGGAACTTGTGACCGATGTCTTCAAAGATGTTGATCGCATGGATATTTTCGACCCGATGTGCGTATTCCCTACCGCTTCCGAGCGTCGCTTAAGGCGTTTGTCGGGAATGGGTATGACCGCGGGCACTTGGTGGCAAGCGCGAACTCGGACCATCGCCACATCGAAAACAGCGAGACTTTCCTGCTCTCGAATATGTCACCACAGGAGCCCGATTTTAATCGGAAGATCTGGCGCAAGCTTGAGAAAGCGGTGCGCAAACTCAACGAACGCGACGATGTGCTTGAGACCTATGTGCTCACTTGCCCGGTCTTTGATTTCGACAAGCCGATCACCCTGATCGGCGACAGGGATGATCGCTACGGGATCAATGTTCCGGTTCCCCATGCGTTTGTGAAGTCGGTCCTGACCGAAGGCATGAACGGCAAGCTGAAATTGTGGACCTTTGAGATCCCGAACGAAGAGCAGACCAAGCCTCTCAAGGATTTTCTCGTGGTGACGTACGACGCCGAGCAGCGCGTGGGCGGGCGTTTCTGGGATCGGATCAGCGGGCGCGATATTCACGATGAGAAAGTGAAGAAGGGGAAGATGTGGCTAAGCGATAACCGCCGCCGCCTCACCTCCTGAGAGGTTCAGAAGAGCGCCGCAATTCCCCACACGACGCCAACAATCATCACCGCGCCAAACACATCGAGCAACAGGCCCGCGCTCACCAATCGCTCAATCTTCAGCCGCCCGGTGGCCCAGGCGATCGCGTTGGGTCCGGTCCCCGCCGGCAGAATAAAGCCCCAGCTGGCCGCGAGCGCGGCGGGCATCGCGATCAGCACCGCGTCTTCGCCCAGGCCCAAAGCGGCAGCCAGGCTGGCAACCACCGGGATAATGCCCGAAGCGGTGGCGACGTTGCTCGCAAATTCGGTGACGAGGATGATCATTGCCACCACGGCCAGGGTCATCACGATAAGCGGCACCGCTTCCAAGGGCAGCAAAGCCTCTCCCAGCCACTTAGCGAGCCCCGATGCCTCCATTCCCGCCGCCAAAGCCAGCCCGCCGCCAAACATCAGGATGATGCCCCAGGGCGCACGATTGGCTTCTTCCCATTTAAGGAGCGGACGCCCCGTGCCATCGGGCACTAGGAACAGGGCAAAGGCGGCAAGGATCGCGATGGTGCCGTCGGTCCAGCTTTTTTCGGGCAGGAACGGCGAGATCCACAGGCGGCTCATCCACAGAGCGAACGCAATCGCGACAATTGGCACAAGGCGCTTTTCCGCGATGGACCACGGCGCGGCGTCGTCAATCGCCTCGCGCGCGGCGTTAATATTGAAGGGGTGGTCTTTTACCCGTTGCACCCAGGCGATGATCGCCGCGGCCAGCGGGACACCGAGCAGAACCACGGGCAGGCCGAACAGCATCCATTGGGCAAAGCTGATCTGATAATCGATCATGTCGTCGAGCAGCTGCACCGCAATACCGTTGGTGGGGGAGCCCACAATCGTGCCCAATCCTCCGATGCTGGCGGCAAACGCGATACCCATGGGCAGAGCACCGGCAAGGCCATCCTGCTCGATCGCGATGTCGGGTCCTCCGGCGACAGGGGAGGAGGCGCCTCCGGCGATCACCGCCAGCGCCATCGGCATCATGATCAAGGTGGTCGAGGTGTTGGAGATCAGCATTGAAAGCACCGCCGCCGACATCATGAAAGCGAGCAGCAACCGGGTCTGCCCGCCTCCGGTTCCCATCGCTTTGAGGATCGCTAGGCTCAGGCGGCGATGCAGTCCGGTGCGTTCGATCGCCAGCGCGATGAAGGCGCCGCCCAACAAGAGGAACAGGATCGGGGCGTAATATCGGCTCGCGGTTTCGCTCGCGTTGAGGACGCCGCCCAGGGGCAACCAAATGAAGGGGAGGAGTCCGGTTACGGTCATCGGCACCGCTTCGGTGATCCACCACAGCGCCATCCAAACAACCAGCCCCGCGACCATCCACGCGCCCGAGCTCATGCCTTCGGGCGGCGCGCTGAGCGCGGTGAAGGCAAAGATGAGCGGCCCTGCGACAAGGCCGATCTGGCGTGCGTTCATTGAGCGGGTCCCCGATGTCCTTTTAGCAGACTAGCGTCCTACGCGTCTCTGGCAAACGTCTTCGTGTTCGGCCTTGCGCCGCTTGTGCGCCGTGGCCCCGACAATTGTGGTTCATCTCAGGTTATACTTTCAAGGCATACTACCTTTCACGGAGGGAATTGAAATCTGAGGAGAATTCGATGGTGTGTGCGTTTTCGACCCGTTTCCCGGCCTCCACTTGGGCAAGCTCCGCCGCGCTGGCGATGGGTGCAGCCTGTCTGACCGCTGGACCGGCCCTTGCCGAAAGCGCGGCGATCGCGCCGCAGACGTCGCCGACCTTCAACGACACGATCTTCATCCCGGCGATTGAGCTTGACCAGTTTCGGCCCGCTGAGAAAATCGATCAGCACACAATCGATTTCACCTATCTTGACGAGGCGCTTCAATGGTTCGTGGTGCCGATGGGTCCTTCAATCCGCGAAGGGGCGGCCCGGGTTGAGCCGCGGCTTGGTACGCGTCGGATTTACGGCCACGAATCGCGCTTTCGCCTCGAAGGCAACCGCGTGGCGTTTTCGTATTTCACCGATGAAGTGCGAGCTTCGCTGACCGAATACCGCCAGGATCTAGAGCGCGTCGGCAGCGAGCTTGATCTGACGCGCATCCCGCGCAACGAGCAGCTCGCCTTTTGGCTTAACCTGCACAACGTCGCGGTGATTGAGGCGCTGGCTTACGAATACCCGCTCACCCAGCCCGCCCAGCGCACCTTTGGCAGCAACGAGGCCATGCTTGATGACGCCAAACTGGTGACAGTGGCTGGTGTGGAGCTGAGCCCGCGCGATATTCGTGAGCGGATCGTCTACCCCAATTGGAGCGATCCCAAGGTCATTTACGGCCTCTGGCGCGGCGAAATCGGCGGGCCCACGATCCAACGCGTTGCCTTTTCGGGCGACAATGTGAGCCAGATGCTTGATTTCTCGGCCGAGGAATTCGTCAACTCGCTGCGCGGGGTGGAGAAAACCGGCAAGACCTTGCGCGTCAGCCGCATCTACGAAGAGGCTGCGAGGTTCTACTTTGAGAACGACGAGGCGCTGCGCGCCCACCTCAACGGCTTTGCCCGCGACGAAGTGAAGACGGTGATCGGCAAGACCGAACGCACCATCATCAACGACTACGAACAGGACGTGGCGGACCTTGCGCGTGGAGAGCGGGACCCGCTGCTTCAGAACCTTTTGGTGACGGACGGCTTTGGCCCGCTGGCGCGCACAAATCCGGTGCTCTCGCGGCCCAATCTGGCGATCCAGCGCCTTATGGAAGAGCGCAGCGAGAAGCTGCGCCGCGCTGTGCGCCGCGGTATCCGCACCGGCACGGTCGTGATCGGCGAAGAAGGCCTGGAGGCCAAAGAGGTCGAGTAATCCAAACGCCCTAATCGGCCGGGTGGATTGTGACGCGGATCAGTCCACCTGGCCCGAATTGGGATCGGCGCCCGGCAGCACGATCTCGGTGAAGTAGACGCGGCCCGTGGGCAGCTCTTCTTTCTCAAGCTTGCGGAACTTGCGATCACGCTGGACGAGGATTTCCGCCATTCCGGCCGACACACCGGGCCTTGAACCTTGCACCGCAATCGAATCGCGCCGTCCGCCCGACAGATCGGCAATATCCCATTCGCGGATCGAGGCCTTCGTCTCGACCGTTCGCTCGATCAGCTTGGCGACATCCTCATTGGCAAATTCCGCCATATGCGCGCGCACATCAGCCCCAAAGTCGGGGAAGTAGAAGCGGCTTACATCCTCATAGAGCGTCGAGACATGCAGCGTTTTTCCGCGCTTTTCGTTGGCGCGCAGCGAGTTGATGTATTCCTCGGCCTTGAGCGACAGGAGGCTGCTGACATTGCCGCCCGTAAACGCCGCGCGTTCAAGTGAGGGGCTGCCAATTTCACCCAGCCAGAACCCGTAAATGACCTTGGGATCGCGCCAATTGGCAAAGACGATGTTCTCACGAATGTCGCGTAGGCTCATCGAAACGCCGCGAATGGTGATGAATTTGGCCTCGTTCAGCGGAACGCCATCCACTTCGAGGAAACGCGGCTGACGCATCGGCCAGTTGTTCGCGATCTGCTCAACCATCGCGACATTGTGCAGGTTGAACCAGAAGGCGAGCTGTTCGTTGCGCGGCAGCGTGGTGATGTTGAGCGTATCAGCCACCTGCTCGAGTTCCTCGCGATAGTCGCTGAAGCTTGCGATCGCGGACTGGTCCATCCGGGAGAAGGCGACCATCGAGCCCTCATTGCGGAACCGCGAATTGTGCCCGGCGCGAATTCGGCCCTGTGCGGCGCCTTGCTGGGTAATGTAGGGTCGCTGACGCATTGAGGGGCCCATCCACACGACCATCTGCTTGAGCGCGTAATCCCAAATCTCATAGTCGATACGATGGCGCACCGGCGAAGTGGTTGGCGCAAAGATCGCAAAGCGCGCGGTGTCGGGCGCGGCGCTCTGCAAGGCCAGCGTACCGGCGGTGCTTTGCGGAAGCGCGTAGCCCTGAGCCTTGGTGATGGACACGGGGCCGGGCGCGCTCGCCGGAGCGTTCGCCTCTGTGTTGGCCCCTGTGTTGGTCCCTGTGTTGGCCCCTGTGTTGGTCTTGTCCTGAGCCGCCAAGGGCGCGCCGCAAACGGCAAGAGCGATCAGGCTGGCCAGCCTTGATGAAAGGGTCATGCGCGCTGCGCCGGTTTGCATAAGAGGCTCCGCAAGAAATCCAGTCCGTCCACCCGGTGCGCAGTGTCGCGTGTTCGTGTCGCAAGATCAAGGGTCTGGGCTTGCCTGAACGAACCTCCGAGGTGACGCCCACCTCGCATCCGGAATGAACGCGCAAAAAAGGGCCGCCACTCACTGAGGGAATGGCGGCCCTATTGGTCGTGTGTGTCGGCCGTGCGTTTACTTGACCTCGCCGTCCTCACCTTCATCGCCCGGTAGCGTCAACTCGCTGAAAGTGACGGTGCCGGTGCGGCCTTCCTTGAGAATGCGGCGGAACTTCTCTTCGCGCTGCGCGAGGAGGGCACCCATCGAACGCGGAATACGGAAGCTTTGCGCGCTGCCATTGGCGTTTTCGATGTAGCCAAAGCTGGGTTCGCGCGCCCCGCCAGCGAGATCGGCGATGTCGTATTCCTTGATCGTCGCCTCGGTCTTCGTGGTATCGGCCAGGATTTTCGACACATCTTCCTGCGCGTATTGCGCAATATGCGCACGCACATCGGCTTCAAAATCGGGGAAGAAGTACGCCGCGGCCTCTTCGTAGAAAGTCGAGACTTGCAGCGTGCTGCCTTGCTTTTGAGTGCCGCGCAGCGAGTTCACGAATTCGCGCGCGCTCCTGTTCAGCAAGTCGCCGACATTGTCGCCGGTATAGGCCCGACGCTGGATCGACGGCCCGCCGATTTCTCCACGCCAGAAACCGTACATGACCATGGGATCGTCCCAATTGGCGTAGACCACGTTCTCGCGGATATCGCGCAGGCTCATCGCCACGCCTTCGACGGTGATGAACTTCGCCTCGTCCAGTGGAACGCCGTCAATCTCCAGCGTGCGTGGCTGGCGCACCGGCCAATTGCCCGCGATCTGTTCGACCAGAGCAACATTGTGCAGATTGATCCAGAAGGCGAGCTGTTCGTTGCGGCTTAGCGATTGCAGATCGACTTTGTCCGCAGTCGCCTGGAGATCCTGACGATACTGGGCGAGGTTGCCGATGATCGTGTCATCGAGAAAGCTGAAAGTCACCCGCGACCCTTCGAGACGATAGCGCGACGTGTGGCCGTAGACCCGGCGCGTGCCATAGCCGTCGGGCGGGCGTCCTGCGGTCTGGCGAAGCGAGGGACCCATCGAAATGACGATGTTCTGAACCGCTTCGTTCCACACATCGTAATCGATGCTGGCGGAGCTGGATTTCGCGGTTGGAGCAAAGGTGGCAAAGGGTTCTGCGCCTTGGGCGGCCGCGGGGACCGTGGCGGCCAGAACAGCGGCGGAAATCGCTATGAGACTGGCGATGGGGGCACGCAAGCTTGGCATTTCGGGTTCCTTCCGAATAAATGCGGGCCCTTCTGGTTGAGCGGGGTGCGGGGCCTTTTAATCGCGGTTTGACGAACGCATTTGCGCCGTTCGAAGCGCAAGTGACATATGTACCTATAACACCGTGTTACAACGCGTGGGCTCCGCGATCGGTTTCCGCAAGCTCTTCATCGAAAAGGGCAAAACGCCCATTGTTATCGACGAACGACATGGTGGTGCAGGGAGAGGCGGGCCCGCAATGGCGAGCCCGCCGCCCTTGATCGGAGTGGTGGTGGGCGCTGAAGCGGCCGCGGGTTCTATTTGGGCGCCAGCACCATTAGCATCTGGCGGCCTTCGAGGCGCGGGAACGCTTCGACCTTGGCGACTTCTTCGACATCAGTCTGAACCCGTTTCAACAGGTCCATGCCCAGATGCTGGTGCGCCATTTCGCGGCCACGAAAACGCAAGGTGACTTTCACCTTGTCGCCGTTATCGATGAACTTGTTCACGTTCTTCATCTTCACGTCGTAATCGTGCGTGTCGATGTTGGGACGCATCTTCACTTCCTTGATGTCCTGTGTCTTCTGCGTTTTGCGCGCCGCGTTGGCCTTTTTCTGGGCCTCATAGCGGTACTTGCCGACATCAAGGAACTTGCACACAGGCGGGTCCGCGTTGGGGGACACTTCAACGAGGTTGAGACCCTTGTCCTGGGCCTGCTCAACCGCTTCGCCGGTGAACATCACGCCAAGGTTCTCGCCTTCGTCATCGATAACGCGGACCTTGGGGACTTGAATAAACTGATCGTAGCGAGGGCCGCTTTTAACGGGCGGGGCCATC
>CALCCG010000122.1 GCA_937899785.1 uncultured Erythrobacter sp.
GAGGCGCTATGCGCGTGTTCATTGTTGGGTGCTTGGCGCGTGTCTTGAGCGGGCAGTCGGTTGCCTCCGCTCAGCCGGAGGAAGGGGCGGCTGCGCGTCAGACTGCGCTAGGTATTGGCGGGCTGTTTGTCCGGGCCGAAGATCCTGCAGCGCTCTCGGCCTGGTACGAAAAGCACCTTGGCATCAATCCGGTGCCAACCAGCTACGAGGACACGCCGTGGGTGCAGGAAGCAGGCCCAACGATTTTTTCGCCCATGCCCGAGGCGGCCACGATGATCCCCGAAGGCAAAAGCTGGATGCTGAACCTGCGCGTTGCGGATATCGAGGCGTTCGTCAAACAGCTCGAAGCGGAAGGTGTCTCGGCCGAGCTAGACCCCACCGCCTACCCAAACGGACGCTTTGCTACGCTGACAGATCCCGAAGGCAATCCTATCCAATTGTGGGAACCCAAGGCGCCCTAGGGCCAAGCTACCCGGCGAGCCGAAAGGGCCGCAAGCGCGACCGCGCGCCCGCAGGTGCCCCGAAGCCGAAGATTCGGCGGAGGGAATAACACCGTGGATCAAGACCTCAAGCGTTTGCCCGTCATCCAACACGAAGTTGGCGCCAGTCACGAACTCCGCCTCGTCCGAGCATAGAAACAGCACCGGTCCATCGAGGCCTTCTTCGCCCATCAGTCGCTTTCTGGGGAAACGCGCGATCTGCTTTTGGCCCGGCTCGGTGTCGAACCAGTCGGCGTTGATATCAGTGCGGATATAGCCGGGTGATATGGCGTTGACGCAGATCCCGGCGCGCGCCCATTCGCGCGCCATCGAGCGCGTTGCCTGGATAACGCCCGCTTTGCTGGCGGAGTAAGCGACGATCCCGGGTGAGGCTTGAAAGCCGGTAATCGAGGCCACCATGATGATGCGCCCGTTTGTCACGCCCGCAGCGATCATGCGCCGGGCACCTTCGCGCGCGGTCAGGATCGCGCCTTTGAGGTTGATCGCCAGCGTGCGCTCAATCTCTTCCTCGGGCTGGTCGTTGATGAACCCTGCGCCATCGATCCCGGCGTTGGCGATGACGGTGTCGATGGGGCCGCCGAACGCTTTTTCCGCCGCGTCGTACCCGGCCATGATTTCGGCCTCGCTTGCGACATCCATCGCCACCGCGCGCGCCAGATAGCCGATTTCGGCGGCGAGCGTTTCGAGCCGATCAAGCCGCCGCGCGCCCAACGCGACGCGCGCGCCATTCTGCGCGAGGCGGCGCCCAAACCGCGCCCCAAGGCCCGAAGACGCGCCCGTTATCAGCGCGGTTCGCCCCGCTAGATCGACGGTAAGGCTCATGATTGTTCTCCCAAATCGGCGGGGTGATTGATGTTCAATAAAGGCGTTGTCAGGGTGACTCGGCGAGCCTCAACTCTATCGGCAAAAGCGAAAAGCGCGCGCCCGCCATCGGCCAGAAAGGTGTCCAGCTCTGCAGAAAGGTCGCTGGGCCACAAGCCGACAACCGGTTGGTTTTCGATGATGGCAGCCCCGCGACCCGCCAGCGTGTGGGCCACATCATGGGGCAGATTGGGCGCGTCGACGCCCGCGCTTAGCACATGTGTGAAATGGTTCGCAGCGGCGTATCGCAGCGCGGCGTTCAGACCTCCAATCGGTCCCAAACCGACCTGAGGGACGGCAGCCAGGCAGACAAACCCCTGATGCTCTCGGCCCAGCAGCACGGTGCGCTGACATTGCGCGGCCATGGCCTCAGCCACCCAATCACTCAGTGGCTTGCCGCACCACACGGCCAGCGCCTTGTCGCGGCCAAAGCGCCGCGCTTCGCCGCCCGCCAGGATCGCTCCCAGAGGCTTCATGCGATGCGCGCGGTCTGAGGGCGTGACTTCATAGCCGCGGGCTGTATCTAGGCGGGCATGCACTTTCAACTGACCGATGAGCAGCGCGAGCTGCAGGAAACCGCCCGCAAATTCGCCCGCGCCGAACTGCCGAAACTGGCGCGCGATATGGAAGAACGCGACTATCCCGTCCCGCATGAAATGCTGCAGGCCTATGGCGAAATGGGCTTTCTGGGCGTCAATTTGCCCGAGGAATATGGCGGTCTGGGTCTGGGTCATCTCGAAGCGCTGATCGTGCTGGAGGAGTTTGCGCAAGTTTCCAACGCGGTCGCCTTCCCGGTGTTTGAAGCGTTGACCGGTCCGGTGCGCACGATTGAGAAATTCGGCTCGGAAGAGATGAAGGCCCACGTCCTGCCCGAGGGCATCAAGGGTGAAAAGATCGTCGCGGTCTCGATGTCCGAACCCGACGCGGGCACCGCGCTGACCGACCTTACCACCAAGGCAACGGCTGAGGGAAATGGGTACGTCGTCAACGGCTACAAACGCTGGACGAGCGGCGGAGGGCATTCGGACTATTACGTCACCTACGCCCGGTTCAACGACGATCCCGGCGCGAAGGGCATCGGCGCGATCCTGCTGGAAAAGGACATGGAAGGCCTTTCCTTTGGCAAGCGCGAAGAGCTGATGGGCTTTCGCGGTATTCCTACCGCCGATGTCGTGATCGAAGATGTG
>CALCCG010000123.1 GCA_937899785.1 uncultured Erythrobacter sp.
CCGCCAAAATGGCGCACCCGAGAGGATTCGAACCTCTGGCCTCTGCCTTCGGAGGGCAGCGCTCTATCCAGCTGAGCTACGGGTGCGCGGCGCTGTCTTGTCTCGCGCGGCGCGGCGCTTAGCAAGCCAATTACGCCACGGCCACCATTAATCGCACCCGCGCCGCGTCCCCGTATCGCTGGTGGGGAACGGCTTAACGCTCCGGAAAGGGGTCTGCGATACATCCCAGAGCCATGTCAGCGCTGTCCCCCCAACAGGCGCGCGCGATGCGCGATGCGGTGGCCCGTCCGGGCAAGGACGCCGAGGGCGCGCAAGAAACGCCGCCTTCGACGCTTGCGGCAAAATGGGAAGACCTCCACGAACAGGCCACCCAGCTTGCCAAACTCGCCGAAATCTCCCCCGAGCCCTTTGTCGGAGCGCTCGCCGCGTTTCCCGCGCAGCTGGGAGAAGCGAGCGAGTGGCAGCGCGAGCTCGCGTGGCAGGGAATTGACGATATTGATGCCATGATGCGCCCCGGACTGGCCGCCCTGGCGACGCTCACCGATCGCGGCGCGGCGACGACCGCGCCGGCGCTGGCTTTGTGGCGCGAGTTTTACGATGCGCGCGGCGCAGTCATGGCGATCGCTCGGGGCCGCGCCTAGCACCCACCGCCACAAGCGCACGGCCGGGCCGATGCGGACAAGCCCAAGCACCTTGACTGTGTTCCTTTTATGTTCCAATCCGTGCGGATGACGGGGAACGCGGGAACAACACTCAGCTCGGCGCCCATGCCCACGGCGACGGAGGTCGCGCGCGGGATCGGACGCGTGTTTGCGCGCAACGGCATCTGGTGCCTTTCGGAAGTCAGCCTCAAGAACGCGCGCCGCGCGGACTTGATGGGAATCGACGCCAAAGGTCTGATCGTCATTGTCGAGATCAAGGTCGCGCGTGGCGATCTGCTCGGCGACACCAAATGGCCTGACTATCTCGATTTTTGCGACCGGTTTTACTGGGGCGTCCCGCCGGGCCTGGATCGCTCACCGCTTGACGGCGCGGCCTATCAGCCTGACGTGAGCGGCGTGATTGTCGCGGACGCCTACGACGCCGAGATTGTCCGCCCGGCTCCGCTTACGCGGCTAAGCGCAGCGCGGCGCAAGGCTCAGGTGGAACGGCTCGCCCGGCTCGCCATGCGGCGGCACACCACGCTCCTCGATCCACACTGCGCCGAGCTTGACCAGAACGCCTGACAATCAGGGCTGTTCAAGGGGCTTCGCGCTCGCCATACACAGCGGTGTGGAAAGAGCGCGCGCATGATCCCGGCTGATACGCCCATCTGGATGGCCGCCTTCTTGGGCGGGTTGGCGATGACGGTGATGGTGGCGATACGCTATTTCCTGGCGAGCGGCGCCTTTGCATGGGCCACGCGACGGTTCCGCCCGGGCCTGTATAAGGGGCTGGGCAAGCAGCTCGCCAAAGAGATCCGCTGGTCTTTGATCGCTGCGTTTCTCTATGGCGCGCCAACCGGGCTTATCATCTGGGGCTGGAATCATCACGGCTGGACGCGGCTCTACAGCGACTGGGGCGCCTACCCTGCATGGTATCTTCCGCTTTCGGTGTTCCTCTATCTGTTTATCCAAGACACCTGGTTCTATTGGAGCCATCGCGCGATGCACTGGCCTCCTTTATTCCGGCTCGCGCACGCGGTCCATCACGACAGCCGTCCGCCCACCGCCTGGACCGCGATGAGCTTTCATCCGATTGAATCGCTGAGCGGCGCGATCGTGCTGCCGATCCTGGTGTTTGTCTTGCCGATCCACATCGCCATGATCGCGGTGGTGCTGAGCGTCGCGACGGTGATGGGCGTCACCAACCACATGGGCTGGGAGATGTTTCCCCGGTGGCTTGTTCATTCACGGTTGGGCGATTGGCTGATAACCGCCAGCCACCACGAACGGCATCACGAGGAGTATCGATGCAATTACGGCCTGTATTTCCGCTTTTGGGATCGCATGTGCGGGACGGATCGCGGGCTTTCGAAGCGGATCCTCGCCGACAGCGACGCGCACCGCCTGGTGCCCGCCGAGGCCGGGGCTGGAGCGTGAGACGCCTCGCCACACTGGGCGCCTGCGCCGCCTTGGGCACCGCCGCGCCCGCCTACGCTGGAGAGGTTGTGATCACCATCACGAACATGCGCTCAACCGAAGGCGTGGTGCGCGCCTGCATGACGACCCAGGAGAAGATCTTTCCCAAATGCCGCAAGGACCCCGCATCGCATCGCACCGTTGTGCCGGCCGGCGAGAGCGTGACGATCCGCTTCACCGATGTCGAACCGGGGACCTATGCGATTGCGCTGCTGCATGATGAAAACGACGACGGCAAAGCGAACCGGGCGCTCGGCATGATGCCCAAAGAAGGCTATGGCTTTTCGCGCGACGCCAAGGTGCGCATGGGCCCGCCAAAGTTTGAAGACGCTGTGTTTGAGCACACCGGCGAAGACCAAGAGCTGACCATCAAGATGCGCTACTTTCTGTGAGCGACACCTTGAGAAAAAGCCGGGCCTGACGCCGCAAGGCAGCCCTTTGCGCAGAGCCCGAAAAAGCGTGATGGCTCAGCGACGTCGCCGATCACACCGTAACGGTCCAGAAAGTTGCGACAATTCTGGCGCAACTTAACGCGATGTTTACCACGTCAGGCGAAAGCTCTGCCCCAGAGACGCAAATAAGGGGCGACAATGGCCATGGACACGCTGCGGGGGACCTTCGAATCCGGCGATCATTCGGACCGCCAAGACTTCGATGACGACCACGATACAAGCGTTGACGCCGAAGGCGGAGAGGCTTCACGCGACCTTCCGCCGACCGCGATCGGCCAGGACGAACGCCGGATGCAGGTGCGCGCCTACAACCATTGGGCGGGCCTTCTGGGCGATCGAACCTACCCCTCAATCGAAGACCTGGACCTCAACAGCCTGACCGATTTCGGCCCCTATTCGGTGCTGCTCGATTTTTCTGTCGGGATCGAAGATCCGGTTGTCCATTTCCTCGGATCGCAATTGGCCGAGGAATGCAGCGCGCCGATCCCGATTGAGCGGCTTTCCGACGTCCCGCCGCGCTCGCTTCTGAGCCGGATCACCGATCACTACATGCAGATCATGGCCAACCAGGCGCCGATTGGCTTCGAAGCGGAATTCGTCAACCAGCGCGGCGCCTCGATCTTGTACCGCGGCATCCTGTTGCCCTTTTCGAGCGATGATGAGACCATCGATTTCATCTATGGCGTGATCAACTGGAAAGAGATGGCCGACGCGGCCACCGCGGATGAGCTGCTGCTTGAAATCGATCAGGCCCTCGACGCGGACGAAGAGGTCGACGACGCCGAACCCGCGCGCCACCATGAAGACACGATCGAAGACTGGGCCGATTCCCCAGCGCACGAAGCGGGCGAAGAGGATAGCGACGCGCTCATCACCCCACCCGCCGACGCTCTGAGCGACAACATCGCCGACTTCGAAACCCCGCAAGACACGGGATATGACGACGAGCCGAGCGACGCAGACCTCGAACTGCCGGTGCCCGACTTCGGTCAATACACGCTCGATGATCCCTATGCGGATGAGGACGAAGACGAGAACGAGGATTCGAGCGCTGGTTACAGCTTTGCCTCGCTCTCCGATCACATCGACGCGCCCGCTCGCAAAGTTATCGATCTGGACGCGGAGAAGTTCGACCCTGACCATTACCGGGTCGACGAAGCACCGACCGAGCCAGCGGTCCCGCAGGTCTACGAAGCCGAGCTGGAAGACGCCCAAGACGCGCCCGAGCCCTTCGCGGCGTGGAACGAGCCCGACGCACAGGAACCCGACGCACAGGAACCCGACACACAGGAACCCGGCACACAGGAGCCTGACGTCGAGCCGGTCGCGCTAGAGTGGTCTGAAACCGATGATCTTCACGGTTGCCTTGCTTCTGCGCGCGAACTGGCCCGCAACGCCAGCGTCTCGGAAGATCGCAGCCGCCAGGCGCTCTACGCGGCGGTCGGGCGGGCGTACGACTTCTCGCTTGCGGCGAAAGAAGCCCCCGCTGAGTACAACGCTTTGATCGAGGAAAGCGGCCTTTCGGTCCAGGAACGCGCGCCGATGACACCGGTGGTGAAACTGGTCTTTGGCAGCGGATACGACAAGACACGCCTCACCGAATACGCTGCGGCTTTGAGCCACGCGCATCGCCTTGAGCTGGAGCGCGGAGCGCTGGCCGGCTATCTCGCCGACGCGGATGGCGGCCTTAAGGGTGTGGTCAACGCCGAGCGCCGCCTGCGCCGCGAGGAAAGTGGCAAAACGGTCGAACCCGAGCGCGTTCTGCGCGAAGCGCTGGCGCAAAAGCTGCGCGAACTCGAGGCGCTGACGCTGACCGGAGAGGGACCGGAATTTTCGCTCGTCATGGTGCGCCGCGGCGGTGTTGAGGACATCGAAGTGATCGGCGAAGTCAGCGAGGACATGGCGTTGATCGAGCGCGCAGCGCGCAAGCTTGTCGGCTAAAGCGGGGCGGCACGGCCGTTCGGGCCGCACGCAAGAGCTATACGGCGAGCCGCCGAAGCGTTAAGCCCACCTGCGGTTGTGATTGATCCGGGGCCTGCTTCCTTGCGAATTTTCCTTTGGGCGCTCGGCGCGCTGGTTCTGGTGCTGGTGTTCGGCGGCGTCGCGCTGCAAGTGGCGATCGCGCGCAACGGCCCGGCCGTGCTTGACGCGGTGGACCGGCTGACCGGTGGAAGCCGGGGCGCGGCCAAGCTGGCCACGCTTTCGACCGGAGAGAACCCTGCGCAAAAGCTGATCCTATGGGGTCCTGCGGATCGCGACCCCGGCGATGCGCCGTTGCCGGTGATCGTGTTTGCGCATGGGGGCAGTTGGCGCACTGGTGATCCGGCCGATTATGGCTTTGTGGCGCGCGCTTTTGTACCAGAAGGGTACATAGTGGCGCTCGCCGGGTACCGCTTGGTTAGGGATGACGCGCCAGACGGCGTGTATCCCGCCATGATCGAAGACACCGCGCGCGCGATCACGCGCGTTCACGATGAGATCGCGCACTATGGCGGCGACCCGCAACGGATCACACTCGCCGGGCACTCAGCGGGCGCGTACAATGTCGTCATGGCGATGATGGAGCGCCAATGGCTCGGCCATCAAGGGCTCGACGCGGACGCGCTTGCGGGGGTGGTCGGCATGGCGGGGCCGTATGACTTTTATCCGTTCGACAGCGATTCCACCCGCGCCGCTTTTGGCTCGGCGAGCGACCCCGAAGCCACGCAGGTTCTCAACCATGTCAGGGGCGACGCTCCGCCCGTACTGCTCATTCACGGAGAGAGGGACACGCTGGTGCGCCCGCGCAATTCGCGCGAATTGGCGCAGCTCATCGAAACCGCAGGCGGCGACGTCACAATCAAGCTTTATCCTGAAATGGAGCATAACGACCCTTTGATTTCGCTCGCCTCCCCCTGGCGCGGCGGACGTGACGTCGCGCAAACCATCACCGGTTTCGCCGCCCAAACGAGCGAGCCTCCTTCGCGCTAGAGCGTCTGGGACCCGAAGCGACACGCTTTCAGTTTCCGTTCAGACCGAGACACGTTACAAGGCCCTTCATGCGCTCGCTTCGCTCGATCCCGGCTCTCACCTTTGCCTTTGTTGCAGCCCTGGCTTTCGCCATCGCGCCGGCCAGCGCCCAATCGCGTCTGCGCGACGCGGAGACCGAAGCGCTACTCAGCGATATGATTGAACCGCTGGTCGAAGCCAGCGAGCTGGAACCGGGCAATGTCGAGGTTGTGCTGATCAACGATTCGTCGATCAACGCCTTTGTCGCGGGCGGTCAGGTGGTTTACATCCACACCGGATTGATCAACGCGGCCGAAACCGCGAACGAAGTCCAAGGTGTCCTCGCGCACGAACTGGGTCACATCACCGCTGGCCACGTCGCGCGCTTTGAGGAACGGATTGCCGGCGCCCAGGGGCTGACCCTGCTCTCGCTGCTGGCTGGCGTCGGCGCGGTGCTGGCCGGCGCCCCGCCCGAGGCGGGTTTCGGCCTGTTTGGCGTCGGCGTGCAGGCGGGCACGGCGAATTTCCTCAGTTTCAACCGCAATCAGGAAGCGGCGACCGACTTGGCGGGCGCGCGTTATCAGTCGGGCGCGGAAATCTCGGGCCGCGGCATGCTCAAGTTCTTCGAACGCCTGCGCAGCCTCGAAATCCGGCGCGGATACAGCCAGGCGGACGAAGCCGCCTATGGTCGCACCCACCCGCTCTCGGGCGATCGTATCGCAACCTTGCGCGAATTGCTCGAATCCGATCCCGCCTGGAACACCCCCGATAACGCCGAATTGCAAGAGCGCTTTCTTCAGGTAAGGGCCAAGCTGTTCGGCTATATCGCGCCGGCCAATCGCACGCTTAACATCTATCCGGAAAGTGACACGAGCCGGGCGGGCCTCTACGCGCGGGCCTACGCCTATCACAAGGACGCGCTGGTCGACAAAGCGCTGGCCTCAGCGGAGGCGCTCCTCGCGCAGGATCCTGACAATCCCTATTATCTGGAAATGCAGGGGCAGATCCTGCTCGAATCGGGCTATGTCGACGAGGCGCTGGTGCCGCTGCGCCGGGCGACCGAGATGACCCGCAATCACCCCTTGATAGCCTCCATCTTCGGCCACGCGCTGATCGCGACCGAGGACGAAGCCAATTACCCGGAGGCCGAAAAGGTGCTGCGCGCCGCAGTGGCGCGTGACCGGCTTAACCCGTTCGCCTGGTACCAACTCGGGGTTGTGTACGCTGCGCGCGGCGACCTTCCGCGTGCGCGCCTCGCCAGCGCGGAACAGCAGGTGATGAGCCGCGCTTACCCGGCTGCGCTGCGCAACGCACAGGCCGCTGAGGCCAGCCTGCCCCGCGGCTCGCCCGACTGGATCCGCGCTCAAGACATTGCGCTGGAAGCGCGCTCAGCGCTGGAACGCCTGCGCGACCGCTGAGTGCACCACCCCTCTGGCGCTGAACCCGGCGCCCCGCTAAACCGCCAAGCATGACAGACGCACCCGCTCCGACCAGTCTCCGCTCTTCGATCATGACCGCTTTGACGGCGCTCATTTTTGGCTTTCTGGGCGCGGCCATCTGGTCCGTTTCAGGCCTAGCCGATAACCGCACCCGCGCCTTTCTGATGGACAATCCCGAAGTCCTGCCCGCCATGGTCAAGGAAATGCAGTCGCGCGAAACCGCGCGGCGCCTCGCCGAGGCGGGCCGGTCGGTGTTTGAAGCCTTCGATGGCGCGGTGCTCGGCAACCCCGTTGGCACCAGAGTGCTGGTGGAGTGGACCGATTACAATTGCCCCTATTGCGAAGCGAGCCTGCGCGACGTTGCGCGACTGGTCGCCGAGGACCCCGATCTCAAAGTGGTGATCCGCGAGAGGCCGATCTTTGAAGGCAGCGAGATGGCCAGCCGCATGGCGCTCGCCGCAGCGTTGCAAGGCAAGTATGGCGCCTTTCACGAAGCGATGTTTGCCTTGGGTCCGACCACTCCCGAAGCGATCAAGCGCGCGGCGACCGCGGTCGGGCTCGACATGGAGCGCGCTGCCAAAGACGCGATGAGCGAACGCGTGACCGCCGAACTCGCCCGCAACGAAGCGCTCGCCCAGCGGATCGGTTTTAGCGGAACACCCGCCTGGGCAACCGGCGACATCGCGCTCGACGGTGCGGTTGGGTATGAGAGTTTGAAACACGCTCTCGACGAAGCCGGCCCGCAGGCGGAAAGCTGATGGGGCGGGCCGCTCACGCAGCGGCAGTGTGCCTGGCGCTTGTTCTGGCCAGCGGAGCGCTGGCTCCGATCGCGGCGCAGAATCTGAAGGACGTCGATCTTGTCGCCGAACGCGCGGCGATCGGGCAGTTTCAGGATCGCGACCAGCGCCTCCAGGACATTGGCTGGATGATGGTGCGGGGCAACGCGGAATTCTGCGAGCGCGTGATCCCCTCGATCGGGCTGCAATTGCAGGACACGGCGAGCTATGGTCGACCGGATATAGCCAAGGCCGCGCTGGAACTGGACGGCGCGTTTGCCGTCCAGACCGCCGCAACCGGATCGCCCGCTGCGCTTTCGGGCGCTTTCGCCCGCAACCGCGAGGTCACCGCAATTGCGGCACAGGATCCCAACCTGTGGGAAGCGGGCAAGCGAATGCACTGGGAACGCCTGACTCGTGCACATGACTGGATCGACGCCGCTCTCACCAAAGCGGGCACGGTGACGATTGGCTTTGCCGACGGTTCAGCGGCGAGCGTGACGGCGGTCCCGGTCTGCACCACGCGGTTTGAAATCCTGGGCGATTCCAAAACGGCGGTTGCGGACGGATCGCGTGTGGTCATCGGCGCGCGCTTTCCCGGATTTGCCTATGAGGAAGACGAGGTGTTTGCCGGCGTCGTCGCTCATGAGCTGGCGCACAACCTCCTGGGCCACCGCGACTGGCTTGAACGCAACAAGCGCAAACGGCGCCACGTCCGCCTGACCGAGCGCGAGGCCGACCGGCTGATGCCATGGATCATGGCCAACGCCGGGTTGGATCCAGCGGGCGCCTACCGCTTCATGACACGCTGGGGCAAGAAACACAGTCTTGGTATCTTCCGCGCGCGCACACACGATGGGTGGGACGAGCGCGCGGAATTTATCGCCGCCGAACTGCCGATCATCGCGGACCTGATGGAGCGCGAAGGCAAAGCGGACTGGTCGGTCCATTTCCGCCGCGAGATTGACCCCAATAAGGGCCTCGACATCGCCCAGCGCGACTGATCCGCCGCCCTCTGGCGCGCCCATTCGCCCGCGCGCTGCGGTAAAAGCCGCTGCCAAGCCTGAAAAAATGGGCTACACCACACGATTATGGCTCGCGCAATGCCCATGCTGCCAATCCAGCCAACCCCGTTCTTCGCCAGCAAGAACCGGGCGTTCTGGAACCTCCAGCTCGCCGGTTGGGGCGGGGCGTTTCTGCTGCGCGCGGTGACAGCGTTCACCAACGGGCTGCCGCTGAATTATCTGATCCTGATCCTCGTGACGACGATCACCGGCTTTTCGATCAGCCTCGTCTTGTCGGTGATCTACCGCGAGCTGATTGGCCGCAAGCCTTTCATCACCTGGGGCGTAACCGCGCTGGTCTTGATCGGGGCGGTGATCGTCTACGGCTCGATCGATGTGTGGTCGCAAAGCATCTATTACGGCGACACGCGCGACGCGAATTTCGCCCAGCGCTTTATCGGCCTCTCTTTCATCCCTTTGACGCTGCTGGGCGGCTGGAGCGCGCTCTATTACGCGATCAACTTCTTTCTGACGGTGGAGCGCCAGGCCGACCGGCTAGAGCGGCTCGAAGCGCAGGCAACCGCTGCGCAGCTGGCGATGCTGCGCTATCAGCTCAACCCGCATTTCCTGTTCAACACCCTGAATTCGATCAGCACGCTGGTGCTCCTCAAGCAGACCGAACCGGCCAACGCGATGCTCACCCGGCTTTCGAGCTTTCTGAGGCACACGCTCATCACTGAGCCGGGCAGCCAGGTAACGCTGGAGCAGGAGATCGAGACGTTGCAGCTCTATCTCGACATCGAACGCATGCGGTTTGAAGAGCGTTTGCGGACCCATTTCGAGATCGAAGAGGCCGCCCTTGGCGCCCAGATGCCTTCGATGTTGCTGCAGCCGCTGATCGAAAACTCGATCAAATACGCGGTTGGCGCACAAGAGGAAGGCGCGCGCATCTCACTCAGCGCGCGCGTGGTGGGCCCGCGCTTGCGCTTGCAGGTCGACGACACCGGGCCGGGCGCCGACCTGACCCCTCGATCGACCCGCGAAGGCACCCCCTTGTCGACCGGCGTGGGTCTTGCAAATATTCGCAACCGCCTTGCGCAAGCCTATGGGACTAGCCATCTGTTCGAAACCCGCTCGCAGCCAGGCGGGGGATTCACAGTGTTGATCGAGTTCCCCTTCCACACCGCGCGCGAAGGCGCGGCGTCCGCCGAAAGCGGCGGCGAAGGCTCTGCCATAGGCACGCAGCCCACCGCATCCGACCCACGCCCCGCCAATCAGCCTGTTTCTTCCGCCCCCGCATACGATCAG
>CALCCG010000124.1 GCA_937899785.1 uncultured Erythrobacter sp.
GGTCGACCGCTCGCCACAGGTAGTGCGTCTCTCCATTGATCTTTACGAACACCTCATCGAGGTGCCAGCGCCACTGTCTAAAGCCTCGCATACGGTTAATGCGCTGGCGCTTGATGTCGGCTGCAAACATCGGCCCGAACCGGTTCCACCAGAACCGCACCGTCTCATGGCAGATATCGATCCCGCGCTCGAAGAGCAGGTCTTCAACGTTCCTCAGACTCAACGGAAAGCGGACATACATCATCACCACAAGCCGAATGACCTCGGGCGAGGAGTTGAAGCGTTTGAACGGGCTTTCTGGCTTGGCTCTGGATTTGCGGCTCATAGGCCGCCGCTAGCAGCGACCGCCCTCGCCTGCCACGTTAGTCTGACAAGGCCCTCATGAGAGTGCTGAGGCGAATATGGTCTTTCCTCCGCAAGTTTGCCGAGGCCCTTGAGGAACAGGAAAGCTATAGGCGCCCAAGAGGGCCCAATGATTGGTTTTGAGCAGCTAGCTAACGAATTTGAGTGAGCATGGGGGTGTGTTCATTCTGTCTGCTTTCACCCCCAACTTCAGCCATTGAGCGCCGGCTAGAGTTGGGCCGTCTACCGACGGTCCGCATATTGACGGCAGAAGCGGCAAAGCCGTCATTCAGCTCCCGACCCAGTTTGAGACCTTAGGCCTGTCCCCGAATTTCGCGCCAGTATTCGTCGGCAATATCGTCGTCTATTTCAACTGGAAGGCCGCTTTCAGGATATAGCCGATCTTGTCCGTCTTTGCGGGGGCCGGATATCCAGAAATGGTCGCCATTGTCGTGCGCAATGTGATTGTATTTATAGCCACTCCCTACCTTCAGGAATGAGCGCCCTCGATAATTGACTGAACGTCCAGACTTCGAAAACGTCACGCGCCCTATCCTCGCAGGCCCCACTAATCCATCCGACTTGTCTTCGATATACATGATGCGGCTTCTGGGTTTCGACATGATGGCATGTTAGCCCGAATGATGTTTCATGCAATTACAGCCTTCGACCCATGTGCGGACATTGGTTCGTCAACTGACCGCAGCGCTTAAATTCTTTTGAAGCATTAACTACGCCCAAGCCGATACCGCGGTCCAAGCCATACTGAGTTGCCAAGCGGTAGGGTGTTGAATTGCACTATGCTAACATGGATCGGATCAGGTAATGATAATCAATCACAAGGCCTGATTGAAGACCGCTCGCAATGTTCCCTTTCCACTCCAGAGTTCACATGCGAGCCTTGCAAGAGCGAGGTGAACGGGCGTGCTGAGACGATCAGAAGACGCCGGCAATGCCCCATCAGGATCATCCGAATGCGGATCAGTAAACGCTGGCGCTGATGAAAATGAAAAAGCCGGTTTGATATCGGGTCTCTACCAAGATATTTTTCGCAACCTTGTTGGGGTCTTGACCTCAACCTATGGCGAAGGCCCGCCTGATCCGGAAGATGTCGTTCAGCGTGCCTTTGCAAACTTGAGTGCGCATAAAGACATCGAGCAGATTGACGATTTGAAGAGCTATATATGGATTGCCGCGCGCAACCTTATGCTCACGGAAATCCGCTCTCTTGGGGTTCGATCAAAGCACGCCAATACCATCACGCAGGATTCATTTTTCGAAGATTGTGACGAAATCGATGCGGAACGAGTCTTTATGGCGAAGGAGGAGATGGAGATCGTGTCTGAAGTGATTGCTTCTATGCCCGAGCGTCGTCGCAACATCTTTCTGGCAAAGCGGGTCGATGGACTGTCCGCTGAAGCTGCCGGGCAGAAGTATGGCGTCAGCCGCTCCTCCGCGGTGAGGCACATTGCAACGGCCACTGAACAGCTTACAAAGGCGCTCGCCAGAGGATCGGCAAAGGTGCGCAGCCATGAGTAAGATCATCGCACATCCCGAGCCTACACCCAGCGAAGCGCAACTCTGGCGTGCGCGGCGGGACGAAGGGCTGACTCAGTACGAAGACGCGCAGTTCAAGAGTTGGCTTCAAGCTGACCTCTCGCATCGCGAAGCATATCTGGAAGCAGAGATCGCATGGGCGAGGCTGGCGCTGGCCGAGTATAAGCGACCCGATCAAGGCAATACGCTTGAGGAAGCCGAGATTGCAGCCTCAGCACGGATTCATTGGCTTGATCGCCTCAAGCCGGCCTTTCAAGCCGCAGGTCCGCGCGCGCTGGCTGCATCGCTTGCCGCGGCTCTGGTTGCAGGCGGAATGATGCTGACTGGCCTCACTTCCTTTTGGACATCTCCGCCGGAGCCTCAGACTTTTGCGTTTGCCTCGTCTGACACGGCTACCAAACTGGTGACTTTGCTAGACGAGAGCCGCGTCACGCTTAAACCAGCATCGCGACTTGATGCTGTCTTTTCCGATACAGAGCGCCGCCTTTCCTTGGCAGAAGGCGCGGCAACTTTTCGGGTTGAGAAGGACGCCTCGCGCCCATTCATTGTCCACACGCAAGCAGCGACAATTGTTGTGACCGGCACTTGGTTCGACACCCAATTGCGCGACAGTGGGCTCGAGGTTCGAGTTCGCGAAGGATCGGTGGACGTGAAACCAGGCAGTTTCGATGAAGGCTCTGCCTCCCAGATCGAGGTTGTCTCGTTATCGGCTGGTGAAGCCGTATTTACGCGCGATGGGATCGACTTCACATATCTCGCAATTCCGGTGGACAGGGAAGCTCGCTCAAATTCCGTCGTCGCACGCTCAAAGCCGACCTCAGCGCTTCCTGCTCAACCAGAACAGCTTGTGTATCGTGCCGCCCCCTTATCGCAGGTTATTGCCGACATAAATCGCTTCAGCACGAGTGAGGTGGTGCTCGACCCTTCCGCCTCTGGCCTCACATTATCGGGTCGCTTCAAGAGCGACGAGGTCGATAGCATTATGGCGACAATAGACGCCGCCTTGCCGGTCCAGATCATCGAGCAAAACGGGGCTCGGCTGATCGTTTTGGAAGAAGCTGGCGATTAGTCGACCGCGCACGGTTCAGTAAACGCTGCCGCGACGATCTGAGCCTTACCCAAAAATAAATGTGACGTTTCGCTGCGTATGCGAGTCTCTAATAAGAATGAGACTGCAAATCATTCGCGTGAAGCGAAAAAAGGGGTTTTTCCGATAATGACGATCACCACATCAAACCGGCTTAGCCGGGTGATGCTATGCGCTGGCTCGATCCTGGGGATGACTGCTTATGCCGCACCAGCTTTTGCTCAGAATAATGACGCCGAGGAGATTGCCATTGCCGCGCAACCGTTAAGCGATGCGTTGCTCGAGATCAGTGAGCGGTATGACTCTTCAATTATTGTGTCGGATGATTTGGTCCGTGGCAGGAAAGCGACCGCGATTGCAGGCAATCTGACTGTCAGACAAGCTCTTCGCGCAGCGTTGCGCGGCACCGGCCTTACGGTCGAAAGCTCGCCGGGCGGTGCCTTCGTGATCGTCGAGCTTGCTATTGCAGAAGGCAATCAGATTGTTGTTACCGGCCAGCAGATTGATCGGACACTGCAGGAGACCAAGGAAAGTGTCAGCGTCTTTACCGAAAAGGAAATTGAGTCGCGTTCACTACTGGAAATCGACGACGTGCTGCTCCAGACTGCCAACGTCACATTCTCTGATCCCGGAACGTCCAATATCGCTATTCGCGGCGTGTCGCGCATCCCTTTCACGACGGGTGGCTCGGGCGATACAAGCACGACCTTTTATGACGATGTCGCGATCACCAATCAGGCCATCGCCTTCCTATCTCAGAATCTGTGGGACGTTCAGCAGCTGGAGTTGCTGCGCGGACCGCAGTCGACAAACCTTGGCCGCAATGCGTTGATCGGGGCTCTTGTCATTCGCACGAATGATCCGAAGCTGGACGAATACGAAGCCGCGGTGCGCGCTGAGATTGGCAATTTTGGAACGCACAACCTTGAAGCCATGGTCAATGTGCCGATCACGTCTAACACTGCTTTGAGGATTACAGGCGAGAGAACTCGAACAGACGGTTTCATCGATAACGTTACCCTTGGCACCGATGATGACGCGCGCAGAAACTTTACGACAGTTCGCGCTAAGCTACGAACCGAGTTTGCGGATCGCTTCAACGCCACTGTCTCACTGCAATATGTCGATGGTGATGTCTCGAACGCATCGTACATTGCTCCGATTGATGGTCCGTTTAACTCGTTCGAGTCGACTGCAAATATCGCGCAGACGAACCCTTTTGAGGGCTTCACCGGGTCCTTAAATCTGCAATATGAAGTCTCGGATTTCTGGGCGATTCAATCGATTACCGCGTTCTCAGATGCGGATTCTGACCGTCTTTTTGACGGGGACGGGACAGAAATTGATGGCGGCTTCAGCATGTTCCCGTCGAGCCAGTCAAACATCTCCCAGGAATTGCGCCTGTCTTATGAAGGGGACAATTTGCGAGGCGTCATCGGAGGCTACTATCTCGATGATAGGGTGGACTCAGCCTTTATCGTCAGCGGTCGGATAAATCCGGCATTGGTGGGCGTGCCTGCGCCTCTTTTGCCGTTCTATCCGGAGCTTCTCGCCTTCAATCAGAACACGGGCTCAGACGTGGAGAGGACGAACTTCGCTCTGTTTACGCAATGGGAGTACCAAGTGGCCGAGCGCCTGACCATTTCGGCAGGGCTCAGATACGACCGAGAATCCTTTGAGGCGGTGACGAATGGTCAGACTGATTTGGACCCCTCAACTCCATTGCCAGACCCCGTAGCGTCTGGAGCCCTTGCGGAAATGCAGCAGCCGGGTTCGGGAGCCTTTGTCGAAGGCGGGGTCGCGGCAGTGAATGGTGCATTGCTCGCTCAGCTTACCTCGTTCACCGAAAGCCGCGAAACAACGTTCGACGCTTTCTTGCCTGAGTTTGGCCTGAGCTACGAATTCTCGCCCGACATACAAGCTTCGCTATTTTACAAAAGGGGTTATCGCGCTGGCGGCGCACAGCTCGAGGCTTCAGGGGCGCTCAATGAATTTGATCCTGAATTCCTCGATAACTTTGAATTCTCGATCCGCTCCAGCTTTTTGAACAACACGCTGACGCTCAATGCGAACGCTTACTACGCATTCTGGACCGATCAGCAGGTTAATGTTCCGATCGATGGGAACCAGTTCAACTTGCGCACTGAAAATAGCGGTGAATCGCGTATATGGGGTTTCGAGCTCGAAGCGAATTATGAGCCAACGGATAAGACTCTGCTGTTTGCCAATATTGGTTACGCAAATACCGAATTCCGGGAATTCTGCAGTATCTCCTCAACTGTGCAAGGGCTGCCCGATTGCGAAGTTGATGGTGTCGCTGGAAAGGATCTGTCCGGCAATGAATTCGGCGTTTCCCCAAATTGGACCGCTGCTTTTGGCGGGCAGCAATTCCTGACCGACAGCTTTTATCTTCAAGCAAATGCCACATATCAAAGCGGTTCGTTCGGAGACGCGGAGAACAGACCTGTCCTACGCGCCGAAAGCTTTTTCCTCGTCAATGCTAGTTTCGGCTATCAGGGCGACACGTTTGACGTTCGTCTTTACGCCCGAAATCTCCTCGATGAATTCTATGACATTAAGCGGTTCAATGGGCAGCTGCCCAATCAAGTCGGGATCATTCCGGGGGCGCCGCGCGAATATGGCATCATAGTCGGTGCGCGTTTCTGATGACCTCAACCGCTGCAGGATCGACAATTGAGCTGGCAGGGCAGTGCTGCGCCTATTCGAGTTTTGTACTGTTGTTTCAGAGTGGTGAGCGCCGCGCCAAGCATCCCGCTGTAGTGGTTTCTGCATCGAAACAGGGCATTGCGCGATATGTAGGCTGGACGGCACTGCCACTTTCATGGGTGTTTTTTACCGCAGCGAGCGGAGTGGAGGTCGGGACTGCCATTTGGCTCAGTGTTCTGGCGCTTGCGGGGATCATTAGCTTGCTGATTACCGCTGTTTTGCCGAGGTTTCATGTGGCGAGCGTGTTTCTCGTTCTGGGTGTCTCGTTGGTGGCCGCACTGACCACCTCATGGCATGGGGTTACAACGTGAGCTCTTTGCTGATCGGAGCCTTGCTGACCGCGCTCTTGGTCGCTGTACTAGCGACCATCAAAGCCCCGCGGCTTGTCAGCGTACTTTGGTGGGCGTTGGTCGCGACAATGTGCATCACCGCCGCGATAGCCATGAACTTACCCGGCGATGTGCGTGAGAACCTCACAGCTTTGTTGCTCATAATACCGCTTATCTGGGTTGGCCTTCAATTCTGGGCCTATTGGGACCACTCGAAGTGGCGGGTTGCTGGCGGGATGGTTGGGCTGTGTGTGGTGTCGGGCGTCGTGATTTCGATCAGCAGCCCCTTGGGATAAGTGGTTCGAGCAGGAAGAGCAGATGGATAAGGCACGTCACAAACGCAATTATGACCTTCACTCCTGGAGCGGAGTGACGCTTGGGATGTTCTTGTTCATCGTTTGCTTCACCGGCAGCGTAGCCGTCTTTGCGACGCAGGAAACGCGCATCTGGGAAGATCCTGCCGGTCGGATCACTTATACCGGCGATGCCGCTGATCTAAGCGGTGCATTCGACACATGGGTGCGTACGCAGCAATCGCTTGGAGATGTAGAATATTTGGAGGTCTCTTGGCCACGAGCGGATCAACCCTATTTTCAGGCGCAAGCGGACGTCCATTTGGATGCTAACGATGAACATCAATGGATGGTACAGCGCTGGCATCCGTCCACGCTAGAGCCGCTCCAGCGTCGCGAAGCCAGCATGTCACAATGGCTTGTCGATTTTCACATCTATCTCAAATGGCCGAGCTTTCTTGGCGGATACACGCTTGGCAGCTTTCTCGTGGGTATAGCCGGTGTTCTGCTGTTGCTCTCCATCCTCACTGGGATTGTCGCGCACCGTAAGCTGACCAAAGAAGCTTTCAGCCTAAGATTTGATCGTTCGGTGCGCCTTAAATGGCAGGACAGTCATAAGGTGATCGGTCTGTGGGGATCGCCGTTCCATATCATGATCGGCTTTACGGGCGTCGTGATGGGCATCGTGACGTTCCTCGCACCCGTGTTCGCGCTTTTGGCATTCCAAGGCAACACCGAGGCGCTTTTCGCGATCGCTCAAGAGCCACAAGTGGAAGCCAGTGGCGAGCGAGCTGAGATGATTAGCCTCGAGCAAATTAAAGACATGCGTCATCCCCAGTCAGGCGAAGCGCCAAAAATGGTGACCATCGCCAATTATGGCGATGCTGCTGCGGTCTACACGGGCCAATGGCCTGCGAGCGGGAAGATCACCTATGCGGAGAACTTCGAGGTCAGCGGAGTCACTGGCGAGCCAATGGCACCCAACTCTGTCGAAGAACCAATCGCCTTGCCAACACGGATCAACAATATGCTTTACCCGCTGCATGTCGGCATGATCGGGGGCATCGCAATCAAATTCGTATGGTTCTTCCTTGGTATCGCGCTTTCAATCATCACCGCGTTTGGCACCATGATGTGGGTTGAACGCCGCAAGCACGGCAATGAAGGCCAGCGCTCTGATGCGTTCTATGACCGCTTGTCTAAGCTCAACACTGGTGTCTGCGCAGGGCTCGCGCTAGCGACCGCCAGCCTATTCTTACACAACACGTTGCACGTGGGTGGAGAAGCCCTTCGCGCCACGGCCATCGGTTGGATCTATCTAGGTGCCTGGGCGCTCTCCATCGGCTACGCTTTCTGGCGCGATGAGCCCTACCGAGCCACTCGCGAGCTAATCGGGGCTAGTGGTGCAGTACTGGTGACCGCTGCGATCCTAGACCAGCTCGTGGTCGAAGTGCCACGAGCTGGCTTCGGTGCCCACAGTCTCACACTGTGGACGGATGTTACCTTGCTGATCTGTGGGGTTGGCTTGCTCGCCATTGCGCTTAAGCTTCCTTCAAAGCGCATCGACAAGGCCGCCCGAGCGAAGGCTATGAAGGATGGAACACTTGAAGAGCAACTTGTCGTTCCTGCTGAGTGACGAGGCTTTTTCCTATTTGTTTTTATGGTTTGAGGCGCGCTCGCATTCTAATGAGATAGTCTCGAGTTGCTGCGCAAGGAGTGTGGTGGTCGCTTGGCCATACTCTTCTGCCAATTCGACAAGCGAGACACCAAATGGTCGGTAGATGCCCGCCATTTCCTTAAATACGGCAGGCTTGAGCTTTACCCGCAACCCTCGCCGGTCCGTCGGGTGAGCGATGCGTTCGACAAAGCCTCTAGACTCCAACCTATCTAGCAGTGTCGTCACGCTTCCACGCGTAAGGCCAAGCGCCTGCGCAAGGTCACTCGGCGCCTTAGGGCCAGCTTCCAGCAGGTTGATGCAACGTAGGTCGTTCCTGCTGATGTCAATTGCCCGGGCTGCCGTCTCATCAAGCTTATCAATTGCGGCGTGAAGCCTACGGCAGGCTGCAACCAGGCCAAAGTCATCGAACGGCGCTTCTGGCCTCATTTCATCTTCGCTAGCTCCCATACCGCCACATTGCCTCAGATAATGCATGTTGACAAGTAGTTTGATTATCGAATAGTATGATTCTCAATCAAAGGAGGTATTATGCTTGTTCTCAGTCTTTTTGTTGGTGCTCTTGTCGGACTTCTTATCGCGCTGTTTTGCACGCCGCGTGTTGTTGAGTATGTTGAAACAATCGATATCAAGGCCAACTCTGCATCGGTTTATGATGCGATCCGATATCAGCGAGACCTCATGCAATGGTCCGCATGGCCCAGCGAAACCGGATCAGAATGTAAGGTTGCAGGAGATGACGGCGAAGTGGGTGCGCAGACCGTGTTCTTCGATAAGAAGGGAAACCGTTTCGGGCACCAGAGCGTGAGCAACCTTTCGCCTATTCGAGAGGTATCCTTCACCCTCGAAAGCAAAGGACCTCCTCATGTGCCCACCCTCACTTTCAATCTCGTTGAAATGGGTGAAGACAGCACGCGCGTGCTACTCTCATTTCGCAACGACGTTACTCCGCCGTTCCACTTGATACAGCGACTGATCGGGATCACCCGCTGGACACGGGAAATGCACTGTAAGGACCTCGACGGATTGAAACGCTTCCTTGAAAAGCGCGAAACCTATACCGGGGAACCCCTCGCGAAAGCCGCCTGATTGTCAGCAATCTACCCATACGAGTTCGAAGCTCCGATTGAGCGGTTTGGCGTCGGAGTAAAGCGCGTCATTTGGTATAACGTGTTGATGCTGTCTGATGACCTGCGGTCAGAACTGCCTTTCGATCAGTATCCACGCCTTCGTGTCGAAGGGGAAATTGCCGACGTTCCCATCGCTAATGCCTTCATGCCGACAGGGGACGGACGCAATTATGTGATCGTTGCACCGAATGTGCTCCAAGAAGCGGATGTTGGGCTCGGCGACATAGTACCGATGCGCTTCGAGATTGCTGATCAAGATCATGTCGATGTGCCCGAAGCCCTCAGCCGAGCGATTGAGTTAGACACTGGCGCACGAGTTGCTTGGGGCGACATTACACCTGGTAAGAAACGCATGCTGGCCCAACACGTGCTCTCGGCCAAAACGGATAAGACGCGCTCAAAGCGGGTGAATGAAGCGACCGACGCGCTGGTGAATTTCGGAGCCAACCTGCGCGCCTGGCGCAAAGCGCAGTAGGTATAGAATTCCTACATTAAGAGCGTCTGCTTTCAACCCCAATTTCGGACGCCTGTCCCTGATTTGATGGGTCCAAAACCGGACGGACGATAATCGCCATTATGTGAACTCGGCCAAGCGAGCAAATTGCACTCGACTTCCTTCCTGTTCCAAGCATTGCTGTCTTCGACACGAAGGCAGCGAATAACCAGCGCATCGTGTCACAGCCTGGCCATGGCATGCCCATTGACCGGGCTCTGGGTGGTGGGAGCAGCATGTTGCTGCTCCGCTCAAAGGAGAACCACCCATGGCGACCAGCAAAGCGACAGCCGCAAAAATCCAATCAGCCACCAAGCAAACCAAGATCGGGGCGGTGATCGACCTGCTGCGTCGCAAGCGCGGTGCAACGTTGGACGAGATCGTCGAAGCGACTAGCTGGCAGCCGCACTCAGCCCGCGCCGCTTTGACGGGGCTTAAGAAGAAGGGCCACATCATCGAGAAGACCAAGCGCGATGACGCCACCTGCTATCGCATCACGAGGAGCGCGTGATGCGCCGTTTGGAACTCGACAGCGAACTGGCTGAGCTAGAGGACATGCCGTTGGCGCAGCTGCGCGAGACATGGTCCAAACATCTCGACAAACCCGTTCCCAAGGTGAGCGCTGCGCTGCTACGCCTAGCCCTTGCTTGGGAACTGCAAGCGCGAGTGCTCGGCGGCCATTCTCGCAAGACCATTCAGGTTCTGGAACAGACAGCGCGCGGCAACACCAGAACGCGAAGCGTGCAACCCGGTATGCGCCTCACACGCGAGTGGAATGGCATCCTGCATACGGTCACGGTCGATGATGAGGGCGACATCCGCTGGAATGAGAAGACCTGGAAGTCATTGAGCGCAGTAGCCCGAGCAATCACTGGCACACGCTGGTCTGGCCCCGCCTTCTTCGGTCTTAAGACAAGGGTCGCAGCATGAAGACCGTTCGCTGTGCGATCTACACTCGTAAGTCGAGCGAGGAAGGTCTGGAGCAGGACTTCAACTCGCTTGATGCCCAACGCGAGGCTTGCGCTGCCTATATTCTGAGCCAGGCTAGTGAAGGCTGGAAGCTGCTGCCAGAATTCTATGATGATGGAGGGCTGTCAGGCGGAACGCTTGAGCGCCCTGCCCTTCAGCGGCTTCTCGAAAACGTCAAAGCCGGACGGATCGATATCATCGTGGTTTACAAGGTTGATCGTCTCACCAGGTCGCTGCTCGACTTTGCGAAGCTGGTCGAAGCGTTTGATGCAGCCAATGTGAGCTTTGTCTCGGTTACCCAGTCGTTTAACACCACCACAAGCATGGGTCGGCTGACGCTCAATATGCTCCTGTCCTTCGCCCAGTTTGAACGCGAGGTCACAGCAGAGCGGATCCGCGACAAGATCGCTGCTTCCAAAGCAAAAGGCATGTGGATGGGAGGGGTGCCGCCGTTGGGCTACGAGCCCGATGGTCGAACATTGAAGATCGTAGACGAGCACGCCGAAATCGTGCGCCGGGTGTTCGATCGATACACCGAACTGAGCAATGTCAGACGTGTTCAAGAAGAGCTCGTCCAAGAAGATGTGCGCTCGCCGGTCCGCACGACCCGCACCGGCAAGACCTGACCTTCCCCCCGGAAAGTGGTCCGTTTTGAGAGTTAGGATTTCGGCTATTTA
>CALCCG010000125.1 GCA_937899785.1 uncultured Erythrobacter sp.
CGTCGCCGATCACCGCGATGCCGCGACCGGGCTTGTCGTTAAGCTTGTTCGCCACCGCAAAACCAAGCGCCGCCGAAATCGACGTTGACGAATGCGCCGCGCCAAACGGATCGTACTCGCTTTCCGCGCGCTTGGTGAATCCGGAAAGGCCTCCGCCTTGGCGCAGGGTGCGGATCCGATCGCGACGGCCGGTTATGATTTTGTGAGGATAGCATTGGTGGCCCACGTCAAAGACCAGACGGTCCTCCGGCGTGTTGAACACATAATGGATCGCCACTGTCAGCTCGACCACGCCCAATCCAGAGCCCAAATGCCCGCCCGAAACGCTCACCGCGTCGATCATTTCGGCGCGCAATTCATCGGAGAGTTGGCGGAGTTGTTCGGGCTTTAGCCCGCGGAGCTCGTCAGGCGTAGGCACCTGATCAAGAAGCGGAGTTTCGGGTGGCTTTGTCATATAGGGCCTGCCTTACACCTTGCGAACCGAACTGTCGATGAACGCTTGATCGTACACACATACCGCCTTGCCGACAGATGTACAAATCAGCCTGACATGATCATGTGTCAAGCTGGCTTAACGCAAACGAATCGCAACGACTCGTACCTTTTCCATAGCGTCACGGTCTGGCTCACAGAATTGGGTTGGGCGCCAAAGGTCCACGGCGCCCAAACGCGTCACCGCGCCGACATCTCGGCCGCGTCGCCATTCTCGCGGTGACCGAAGATAAACCCGCCCTCGTTCTCGCTGGATGCAGGCGCGGTGCGGGTCATGCAACCGGGGCCAACATAGCTGACCGTCTGACCGTTATTGCCGATCACGTTGATCTGTTCGCCGTCTTCCAGGCAGATTTCGGTGTCCTCATCGATCACGGAGCCACGCGGGAAGCGCTCCAGCACGCTCGGCGATCCGCTGCGCACGCGAAAGATCGGCGGGGGTGGTGGTGGAGGCTCGGCCATGACCATCGGTTCTGGCACGGGCGGCGCGGAGGTATCGACGACTGGCTCGACGGGGGCGCATGCGGCAAGGCCCACAGCGATGACGCCGAAGCCGATAGAGCCACGCAACGCTCGCTCATCACTTTGACTGCAAGACATGCACTTCCCCTTTTTTGATCGCATCGATCCGCCGTTCGATCCCGGCCAGCGCCAGATCGCCAGCGCCCATGGCCACCACACTGTCCCATTGCGCCTGGGCGTCCGGGCTCCCGCTTTCCAACGCATCAATAGCAGAATTCCACGCCTCACCATACGCGCGGCGCGAGGAATCTAGCGGCTCGAACAGCGCGACCCCCGTAGCCAGTCCCGACATCGCGATCCGCCCCAGCTTGCGATAGACAAAGTCCGGCGCGGCGCGCGCGACCTCACCCGAGACAAGAACCGCGCTGCCGATCGGCTTATTGGCCGATTCCAGCCGGGCGGCGATGTTCATGGCGTCGCCCATAGCGGTGTATTGCATCCGCGCGGTGCCGCCAAAATTGCCCACAATGGCCGGGCCAAGATGCAGGCCTATGCGCGTGCGCCCGAGCGCTTCGCCAAACGCCTCGCGGGTTGCGGCGGCGACCCGTTGGGCCTCCTCTTGCAGGGCAAGCGCGCACGCGACAGCGCGCGCCGCATCGTCTTCAAAAGCGATCGGCGAGCCCCAAAACGCGACAATGGCATCGCCCACATATTTGTCGAGCGTGCCGCCATGCGCGAGCACCACCTCCGTCATCGCTTCGAGATAGGTGTTGAGGATTGCCGCGGCCTCACGCGGGTCGCGGCCATGGCAAAAGGCGGTGTAGCCCTCGAGATCGGTGAACATCATCACCAATTCGCGCTCTTCTCCGCTGAGTTGCAGCCGCTCGGGCTCTGCCAGGATCTGGCGAGCGACGCTTTGCGGCACGTATCGACCCAGCGCGCCTTGCGCAAAGGCGCGCTCCTGCGAGCGGCGATCTCGCAAGGTTGACGAACAGGCGAAGTAACTGACCACGCTCGCCGCGATCAGCCCGACAAGCGGCAGCTCGAGGATGTCGAAGCCAGCGCCGTGGACCGCAAAGGGCAACGCGACGAGCGCCACGACCTGCGCCGATGCGGCGCCTAGCAACAGGAACAGCCGCCGCTCAATCAGCGCCAAAAGCGCTGCACTCACCACGACGATCAGCGCGAGGAGGGCCACAAGGGCAAAGCCGACCGGTGGTGGAAACTCGCGATCAAGCGCCTGGCGCACCATATGAGCGTGCACCGCCACCCCCGCCGAACGCGGCGCGCCGCCGACGCGCGAAATGGGGGTTGCGATCTGATCTGTGTTGAACGTGTCCGCCCCGATCAGCACGATCCGGCCTGCGAGCGCGGGCAGGAAGTCTCCGGCGAAGACATCATCGCTCAGCAAATCGATCGGATAGCGCGGAAACATGCCGGTGGCGGCGTCGATATCGGTCTTGGCCGAAGCCAGCCTATCAGGCGCGAGCAACCGGTAGCGGATCGCACCCCTGTAGTCTTGCAAGAGCTGCGGTGTCTGCGCCAGCGCGTGCGCTAATAGAGGGGCCCCGCCCTCGCCGGTGCGGGGCCATGTCCGCGCGATGCGCGCAGGGCCGGTGCCGATGGCCGGGGAGGCCGGCCGCACACCGCTCGCGCGCAAGGCCTCCCAGAACCGATCCTGATCCGCCCGCGCCGCTGCGTCGACAACAGGGCTCCAATAGGTCGCGCGATCGCCCTCGGGATCAGCGTAGATGACAAAGATCCGCGCTTCGATGGCGCGCAGGGCCGCGATAAGGGCCGGCAAATCGTCGGTTTGCTGGACAAAGGCCATATCCAGCCCAATCGCGCGCGGTTTTGCCGAATCGATCGCGGTCAGCGCCTTGGCCAGCATAGCCCGGTCAACAGGGCTGGTGCGCTGCGCCCCGCGCGCGACCTCATCGTCGTAGACGACCAAAGCGATGTCGGGATCGTAGCCCGTGCGCTCTGCCAGGGCGAAGCGATAGACATCGTGCACCGTGCGCTCAAGCGAGGCAACAAACCCCACATGCGGCGAGAGAAAAGGCAACGCAAAGGCGAGGGCCAACAGCGCCGGAAAGCGCCACTTCCATCGGTCCTTTCGCTTCACCCCCAACATCGCACAATCCCCTGATAGCAGAGGCTTAGGCGACCCCTATCCGATTGTCATGCGGGTTAGACGCAGTGGCGGCAAAGCCCACGAATCTCAAGCACCGGGCGCTCAGTGTGGAACTGGCGGCGGTTCGCCAGATCGCGCACGCTGCGGCTGACGGCTTCATCATCAATATGTGTGGCCTCGCCGCATTCATCGCACACCAGAAAGATGCAGTCGTGATCGCTGCCCGGATGGCAATTCGCCAGATACGCGTTCGAACTCTCGACGCGCATCGCCAAGGTGTTTGCAACGAACAGATCGAGGATGCGATAGATCGAATTGGGCGCCACACGCTTGCCTCGCGCAGCCGAGAGATTGTCGGCAATGTCATAGGCTGAGATCGGGCGATCGTGCCGAGCAAGCTCTTCAAACACCGCCGCACGCATCGTCGTCCACTGCTCTCCGCGCCCGGTGAGGGCCGCGCGCGCCGCGGAGACCAAATCGGCGCCGCTGAGTTCGGTATGCAAATGGGCCTGCGTGCTTGCCATAGACCACACTATAATACGGCTGGCGCTACACTTCCAGCTACGAAAGTGGCCTTAGGCGCCGTCGCGCAGGAACTCGTCTCGGTAGTCGCGCGGAAACATCACTTTGAGCGCAGCCACCTTTGGCTGATCCCAGCGCATGATGTAGCGGCTATAGGGGTTCTTCACCATATAGTCCTGGTGGTAGCTTTCCGCTGGGTAAAAGGTGCGGTGCTTTTCAACCTTGGTGACAACCGGATTGCCCCATAAGCCCGAAGCGTCGAGCTGCTTGAGATAGGCCTCGGCCACCGCCCGCTGTTCGCCGTTCAACGGCACCAGAGCGGAGCGATTATGCGCGCCGACATCAGGCCCCTGGCGATTGAGTTGTTTTGGATCGGTGTCCACCGAGAAAAAGATGCGCAGCAATTCATCATAGCGCACAACGTAAGGATCGTAGGTGATCATCACCGCTTCGGCGTGGTTGGTCATGCCCGTGACAATGGTCCGATACTTGGCCGTGCCCGCCGCGCCGCCATGAAAGCCCGAAACGGCGGACTTCACGCCTTTCACATGGCTGAAAACACCTTCCACGCCCCAGAAACAGCCGCCCGCAAAGATCGCGGTCTTGAGCCCGGCGCCCTCCTTGGCAATCCGCTTGGAGGCGGGGGCGTTAACCGCCGTCTCGGCGTTGGCGGGGGCGCTCACGCCAGCCAAGGCAAGCGCCGCAGCGACGAGGCCAAGAACAGATCGAGAAGTGAGGGATCGCACGGGAAGGCCGGTCCTTTAGGAAAGCGGTTGGATCTGGAACTCGGGAGAGGGAGCCGGCGCCTGAGGCGTCTCAGCGGCCTGAGCCGGGGGCGATATCTGGTCCGCCCAGTCATCCGCCGTAGTGGCAGCTACGAGCGCTGAGCCAAGGACAAATCCAATGCCGAACCGGCGGTAAAGGTCAGAGGTGAAGAACATCATGGGATTCTCGCGGGGTCTTCGTTGCGTTTATGGCCGCCGATTGCCGCTTACCAACTTGCGCGAAGGTGAACGGGTCTCTCATGCGACAATTCGTTACGTGGTTGCTCTAAGTTACGGACCAACGCGAAAAAAGTTGAACCCGCCAAAGCAGGGCTTTTGCAGAGCGGTGCGTTAACGCCTCCAACACACGGCCCTCTGGACGCGGACGGGCTTCAAAAGATCAGTGGCGAAAGTGGCGCATAGCGGTGAACACCATCGCCAGACCCGCATCGTCTGCGGCTTTGATCACCTCTTCGTCGCGGATCGATCCGCCCGGCTGGATCACCGCCGTGGCGCCCGCTTCGGCGGCAGAGATGAGGCCGTCTGCGAAGGGGAAGAACGCATCCGAAGCGACCGCGCTGCCTTGGGTTCGAGGCCCGGCCCAATCGTGGGCTTCGGCGGCCTCTTTGGCTTTTATCGCGGCAATGCGAGCGGAATCGCGCCGGTTCATCTGGCCCGCTCCGATCCCCGCCGTCGCCCCGTCCTTGGCGTAGACGATCGCGTTCGACTTTACGTGGCGCGCCACTGTCCAGGCGAACAGGCAGTCCTTGAGTTCCTGGCTGGATGGCTCGCGCTTGGTCACCACCTTGAGATCCGCTGCGCTTACCGCAGCGTTGTCACGGCCCTGGATCAGCAGGCCGCCAGCTATGGTCTTCATGGCAAAGCCGCCCCGTCGCGGGTCCGGAAGCGCGCCGCATTCGAGCAGCCGCAGATTCTTCTTCCTGGCAAAGATCGCACGGGCGTCCTCTGACACCTTGGGAGCGATCACAACTTCGGTGAAGATGCCCGCAATCGCTTCCGCCGTTGCGCCATCCAGCTCGGTGTTGACCGCGACAATGCCGCCAAAGGCCGAAACGCTATCGCACGCGAGCGCGGCTTCCCACGCATCGAGGAGCGAGCCCGATTGCGCCACCCCGCAAGGGTTAGCGTGCTTGACGATAACAACCGCTGGATCCTGATCGGTAAACTCCGCCGCCAACTCCAGCGCTGCATCCGCGTCGTTGAGATTGTTGTAGCTGAGCGCCTTGCCTTGCAGCTGCTCGGCCTGGGGCACGCCCGCACCGCCAGTAACTTGGGGGATATACACCGCCGCCGATTGGTGCGGGTTCTCGCCATATCGCAGCGTGGCCTCGCGCTTGAACGCAAGCGGCATGGTTTCGGTGAAAGGGGTCGCCTGAAGCGCGTCGGGGCCAAGCGGATGGGTGAACGCATCGCCATAGGCAAACCAATTGGCGATCGCAGCGTCATAGGCGGCGGTGCGCGCATAGGCCTTGCCCGCCATCCGAATGCGAAAGGCCTCAGACGTAGCGCCATCCTGCGCGTCCATCTCATCCAGCAGCGTTGCATAGTCCGCCGGATCGGTCAGGATCGTCACAAAGCCATGGTTCTTCGCCGCCGAGCGCACCATGCTCGGCCCGCCGATATCGATGTTCTCGATCACCTCCGCGCGCGCGGCGCCTTTCGCAACCGTCGCCTCGAACGGATAGAGGTTGACCACCACCAGATCGATCGCACCGATTGCGTGGGCCTCCATCGCAGCGACATGTTCGTCATTGTCGCGCAGCGCCAGCAAACCGCCGTGAACCTTGGGGTGGAGCGTCTTGACCCGCCCATCCATCATCTCGGGAAAGCCGGTAAGGTCCGATACGTCGCGCACGTCCAGCCCCGCCTCGCGCAAGGCGCGCGCGGTGCCGCCTGTGCTCACCAGCTCAACCCCGCGCGCGGCCAGAGCCTCCCCCAACTGCGCCAAACCGCTTTTGTCGGACACTGAGAGCAGCGCCCGCTTGATCACCACATCCGCCATCTGATTTCCTCTTGGAGCCCGCAATCAGCCCATTTTCTTGAACAGCCAGGAGAATTGTCCGCCGCCACGCGATGTCAGCCCTTCGATGACGAGCTGCTCTGTGGGATGCGGACGGCCTTCGCCGTCGACCCATAGGCTGTCTTCCACCGCAAGCGCCACCTCGCCTGATCCCGCCGCGTCGCCGCGCAAACGGAACTGCCACAATCGCCCATCGCGCGTGATCAGGCTCGCGCCGCGCTTGTCCTGCGACAGGCGGACCTCGACACCGCGCCCCAGGTGAAAGCGGATGGCCAAGCCGATCTTGCCGCGCTTGCCCTTGCGGTTGGCGGGGATGAGTATGTCTTCGCCCGCCAGCTCGCCTCCGTCGCGGCTCAGGCTCAGGATGCGCTGGTGGTTGAGGCCAAATCGCGCGGCGTAGCCATCGTGGCTGGCCTCGATCCGGGTGATGCTCTTGGAGCTGGCGCGGCGCTCGACCTCGACTGTTTCCGCCCCCTTGCCAAGCTTGCCGTGCAGCAGAACCGCTGTGGAATTGGCGTTGTCGAGCACCAGGGTCGAATGCGCCGCCGTAGCGCGCAGGCCCGCGCCGATATGGGCGGGGACTTGCCCTCCGGCGAGGGCCGCTCCGCCGCAATTGACAACGAGGCGAGCCGGGCCATCCGACATTTCAAACGCCAGAGTTGACGCGCAGCCGGTGCGCGCGTGACGCGCGCGCGGTGGCGGCGCGGCGTCAAACTGCACCACTGTCTCACCGCCCCGAACGCGTTGAAAGCCCCAATGCTGGGGTTCGTTGAGCGGCCGTGTGCGCACGCCGGTGGCGGCGACAAGGTTGGCCACCCGGTCCGCCGGGATCGCGCTCTGGCCCTGCCAGCTGCCGATTGCGCCATCGCCATGACGCAGCGCCAAGAGCGGCGGGACCAGCAATTCGCGCATGATGAACAGGGCCTCGGGCGCGTCGGTTTCAGCCGCCTCGTAGCACGCGATCAGATCCGTCAATGTCGCGATCGCCTGCATCTGCGCCGCCGGGCACCGAGCGAGCAAACCGCCATCTTCGGCCACCAGATCGCCCAGTGAGCGGATCAGCGCCGCCTGGCCGTAAATCCGCCGCGGACGACCTTCGGGAAGCAACAGCCCGGCCGCCGTGACCGCCGCCCAGCCAATCATCTGGCCAAGCCCAGCGCCGCACTTCAGGGCTATGAGGTCGAGCCAGTTCGCGGTCTCCGCGATCGCGTCGAGCAATTCGCGGCGCGGCCCTCCTTCCGACGCTCTAATCACAATCGGCGCGTGGACCAGCCAGGCCATCAGCCGCAATCCTGCGTTTTCGACCGCCCACGCCCCCTGCTTTGCGGCGCGTTTGGGCGGGATTGCGTTGGCCGCCAGCCATTTGCGCGTAAGGCGTCCAGCTACATCACTGCACGCTTCGCGCGGAGCGCTGGCGGCGAGATTAGAGAGCCAACCAAAGGAATGCACACAGCGCTCAACCCCCGGGGCCAGACGAGTCTGACCGCCAAAATCAACCTGCGCGATGGGCAGTTTGACGCTGTCGACGAGGAAGTACCCTGCGCGAAGCGCTATGCCGGCTGTGCGATCGCCCATGACCGGGGTTTCGACCTGCGCGAGCAGACGCGGGCTGGAGGCACGGCGGAACGGCGCCGCCAAAGCGTGGCCCGGCACCCCCATGCGATAAGCCAACCGGATCAGCGCTTCGCCCGCGCTGGTGCGCGGCGCCATGACGTCGGCCAGCGCCAAAGCGCGCGATGTCTCGGTCGCTTCGCCGTTGGCTGGGCCCTTGGCGGGGTCGTGGTTGGGGGACACGGAGCCGTCGCTGAGCCGCTCCTCGCCTCTTGCCAGCGGCACCGCGCTGCTGTCGCCCGGCGTGTCGACCAGTTGGCCGGCGCGTTCGTCGTCGAACAACGTCTCCATCACGCCGCCCCCTTCAAAGCGGCGATGTTGCCCGCGTAGTGATCAGGGCCGCCTTTGAACGTGGCCGATCCGGCTACAAGAACGTCCGCGCCCGCGGCCACGCATTGGCGCGCGGTTTGGGGGTTCACCCCGCCATCGACCTGGAGGTGGACGGAGCGCTGTATCGCATCAATCATTGCGCGGATCGCTTCGATCTTTGCCAATTGCGAGGCGATGAAGCTTTGGCCCCCGAAGCCAGGATTGACGCTCATCACGAGAATGAGGTCCACAAGATCCATCAGATTGTCGAGCGCGCTCACCGGCGTGCCGGGGTTCAGCACCACGCCCGCTTTCTTGCCCAGCGCCCTAATCGCCTGAAGCGTGCGGTGGACATGGGGCCCGGCTTCCGGATGCACGGTGATGATGTCCGCACCAGCGCTGGCAAAGGCTTCGAGATAGGGATCGACCGGGGCAATCATGAGATGAACGTCGAACGGCTTATCGCTGTGCGGGCGCAGCGCCTTCACGACGTCCGGACCGATCGTCAGATTGGGCACGAAATGGCCATCCATCACATCGATGTGGATCCAGTCTGCGCCGGCTTTGTCGATCGCGCGCACTTCCTCGCCAAGCCGAGCGAAATCGGCTGAAAGGATCGATGGCGAGATGAGCGGTGCGGACATGGTTGCGTCTGAGTTAACTCTCCTGGGTCACCTTAGGCAGTTAAGTTGCTGCGAATCGCCCCACAAGCGGGCCAACCGGCTTTTCCACCGGGGCGGTAAAGCGCCCACACCCTTGCCTTGACGGCCAATTCAGCCTGAATTCACAGGCGCGCTGGCAAAACCGTTGTCATATTTGCGGCACACTTCTGGGCCAACGCCGCAAGCGCTTCGGGAGCCGGGGGATCGGGTCGGGGCGCTGGGCTTCTGACGGGAAAGACGAATTGCTCATGATCTCAATCGCAGCCGCATGGCGCGCGTCCGGCGTGATCGTAGGCCTTGCCCTCGTTATGGTCGGCGTGGCCGCTCTCGCCCCGAGCGAAGCCCAGGCGCAATACCGCGAGACGATCCGCAATGACATGCGGCAATGCGCGCCCGGAAGTGGACCGGCGGTGCGTGTAACCGTGCGCGGCATCAAGAGCTCAACAGGCACCGTGCGTTTGCAAAGCTATCGCGCAACCAAGGCAGACTGGCTGGCCAAGGGCAAATGGATCAACCGCATCGAACTGCCAGCGCGCAAGGGTTCGATGACCTTTTGCCTGCCGATACCCGGCCCCGGCGATTACGCGATCGCCGCGCGCCATGATGCAAACGATAACAGGCAGACCGATGTCACCGCAGATGGCGGAGCGATGTCGAACAACCCTTCGATCAACATCTTCAATCTCGGGCGCCCTGGCGTCGACAAGACCCGCTTTACCATAGGCGACGGGGTCGAGCGGATGTCGATCACCATGCTGTATTTTGGCTGAGCGCTCGGGGGGCGGCTAACACTTACCCTGTGTTGCGACCGCGGCTCTTGTGGCGCCACAGCGCCCACAACACGCCGGGCGCGGCAAGGATCGGGTAGCGCTCGCGAAAGGGCGTGACGGCAACCGGCATCCCGGTGTGGCGCTCAATCTTCCAGGCCGCATAGCGCGCCGCGCCATCAAACGTGACGCTCGCCTTTATGAGGCGCACCAGGTTGATCGGCTTGCCCAGCCGTTGGCGGCGCCTCCACCAACCCAGTATCCGCGCGCGTTCGCGATCGGTCAGGCGCGGGGTAATTCGACCGGCTTCGAGGTCGAAGGCCACACCGGCTTCCTCAAGCGCATGCGGGAGAAGGCCCTCAAAATGCGCGGCGTTGACGCTCAGAATATCGTTCTCGCGGCCGGGCTTCTCGACCCGCATTTCCGCTTTGTACGTCGCTTGGAACAGCGCGCGCCAATAGTCTTCGGCGCTTGCGCTCTGTGGGCCCAACGCAACCGCCAAGCGCGCCGCCGTTGCGCAGGCCTGCGCGATGGCCGACACCACGGGCGCGCGTGCGTTCTCGTCTTTTTGCCACACCAAAGCGCAAGGCTGCACAAAGCGGGCCCAGATGGTTGTGTCGTTAAGGTCACCCGAGGCGGCCTGGGCAAAGGTCGCCAAGCGCATCGTCGCCACCTTCGCCCGCAGCCTTTGCCCGCAGCCATCGCGTTCGTGATAGCTCACACGGGGCCAGATGGCCGGCTCTTCGCGCGCCTCGCCTGGAAGCAAGATATAGAAATCCAGCACACCCTCCAGCGATCCGGTGCGCAGATTGGACCCATAGAAAAGCACCGCCAACGCGCCGGCCTCTTGCGCCAAGGTCTGCGCAAAGGCGCCCACTTCGGGGTGCGTGGGCGTTGCAAGCTGGGTCTGGAGGCGACCGCGCAAGGCGTTCGCTTGATCCGAGGTCATGCCGAAGCGGCAGCGGGCGTCACAAACTCTATCGCAGGGCCTTGGCCAACGCGATAACGCCCCGGCGGGAACGCCTCACCATCGAAAATGAAAGCGTCGTCGATCGCCAGCGTGAACTCTGAAAGGCCAAGCTGATGGATGCCGCGTTGGCGCAGGCCCGATTGCACCTTGCCGAGCGCCGCCAAAGGCAACAGCGCCGTCGTGCGCCGATCGACCTGATCGACAGCCACCAGCCGCAGGCCCGTCTGCAGGCGGCCAAAGGGGCGCAGTTTGGCAGGCAAACGCTCAAGCGTCGAAGCGACGAGCAGCTGGCGAAAAGCCGGATCGCCCGAACCGCTATGCGCCAGGCCGGCCTCACCCTTGCCAAGAGTAAGCGCCATACGCGCCCCGCGCCGCCAGGGATTTTTGCGCGTCGCAAAGAGCGCTTGCGTAATCCCCCAGATCGCGGTCACCGCCACAACAGCGCTGTTAAAGGCGCCCAGCTTATGCGCGCTCTGTCCGGCTTTGGTCGCGTGTGTGAACGCCCCCGCACCAAGAATGAAACCGAGCACCTCGCTCGAAGCGCTCTTCGTCAAATCGCGCACCGCAACCGGTCGGCGCACCACGCGCTCACCGCTCTCAAAAGCGTCGATCGCGTCTTGCAACGACCATTCGATCGGAACGCCCAGATCGACTGTGAGCGCGTTGGTCTTGCCTTTGGGAATAACCGCAACAGCCGGCCAGTCATCACCGAAAATCGCATGCCCGCAGGTCAAAACGTCGCGCACTGTGCCATCGCCGCCATTGATCACCAGCAGATCAATCTCCGCCTCGCCGAATTCGGCCAAAGCCAGAGGCAGCGCGTCGCGCTTTTCCGGTGTTGCGATGTGAACTTGCGGGCATACGCCGCAGTCAAAGTCCGCGCCCTTGTTGCGATGGCTGCGCGGGTTGTAGATTACGCCAACGCGCGGCGCTTCGCCAGGCTGCCGAGCGTTTTCGCGGCCGCGCGCGCCGACTGTGACCGCCTGCGTCTCGGGCATCTGAGCAAACTCGTAAATCGACGTGGCCATAAGCGTCCTGTTAGCGTCAATTTGACTTAATGTCTTTGCAATTTTGACTCGGTTGTGTCGCAATCTCGCGCGGGCGATGCGCGGGTAGATCGGTGCAATCATCGAATTTGCAAGAGTTCTCATCGATCCGCAAGCGACGACCCGGTGCCGGTGTTCGACGAGAGCGAACCACTCTGCGTGATTCCGGCGATGGTGAGCGCACAGGCAGTGGAAGACGCCCTTGATGACGTTCCCTGCCTGCGCTCCTCCTCCACGCCGCTTCGGTTCGCTCGAGAAAAAGTGGGCTCTTGCGCCACCTAGCCAGAGAATCGCCAAACTGTCTTTTTCTGGAAAGGTTCTTGGCGCACACGTTAGTCGGGGATAGCTATACAATCGAACAAGACGTGGGGCATTTTGATCAAAGGCAGCCTTACTATCGAAGATGTGGCCAAGGCCGCCGGCGTCTCGCGACAAACCGTCTCGCGCGTCATTAATCGTCGCAACAATGTGAAAGACAGCGTGCGCAAGCGCGTGGAAGCGGCCATTGACGAGCTGGGGTATGTGCCCAACGCGGCCGCGCGGCGAATGGGCGGCGCCCGCAGTTACTTGCTTTTGGCGGTGATCGGACGCGGAGCCGGAGCCGCCGGTGCCGGTGCGCGCACCGGACGCCTGCCGCTCGACGCGATGCTTTTGGCCGGGCTCGAGAGCTGCTCCGCGGCGGGCTATCACATTCTGTTCGAGCAGCTTGAAACCGATCGCGAGGCGAGCCACGCGCAGTTTAATCGCGCGCTCACGGCCTTGAGCCCGGATGGCGTGATTTTGACACCTCCTTTGGAGGAGCGGGTCGATTTGCGCGCCTCGGTCGACCATCGCAACATTGCGCTGGAGTGTCTGGGTGAACGGGTCGAGTTCGGCCGCGCAGTACCAGGGATCGACGATGGCGCGCTGGGGGAGAGCGCCACGCGCCACCTGCTCAAACTGGGCCACCGCCAGATTGGTTTTGTCACCGGATCGTCCGACCCGCGCCGCTCTGATCGGCGGCTGGTCGGCTACCGCCGCGTCATGGCGCAATCCGGCAGTCGCGCGCACCGTCACTTCACCGCCGATGGCCGGCTGGGCTTTGCTGAAGCCGTGGCGCTCGCAAAGAGTTGGCTCGCGCCCACCATCCGGCCCACCGCAATCATCGCTGAAACCGAAGAAGTGGCTCTTGCCATCCTTGATGTCGCGCGCGAGCTCAAAATTGCGGTGCCGCGTGACTTGTCGCTGCTCTCGCTTGAGGAACGTGCGAGTCTGTCGCGCGCCACACCCGCTGTTTCCGCGCTGTTCCAACCCTATGAGCGCTTATTCAGGTCCTGTTGCGAGAAGCTTATTGCGCGCGCTGAAAAAAGCGCCGCGCCCGATCCGGACGATGCGGGTGACGCGTTCGAACTGATCGAGCGCAAGAGCCTCGCCAAAGCCCCGCGCGTGGTGTGACCGCGCCGACGGGGCGCAAGGACCGCCAAAATGGCGCACCCGAGAGGATTCGAACCTCTGGCCTCTGCCTTCGGAGG
>CALCCG010000126.1 GCA_937899785.1 uncultured Erythrobacter sp.
ACATTATGGGCGGTCCCGAGGTGGGCCAGGCGCGGATCGAGGAGGTCGACTATGTCTGCTTCACCGGCTCCACCACCACGGGCCGCAAAGTGGCCGAGGCCGCCGCGCGCCAGCTGATCCCGGCCAATCTCGAGCTTGGCGGTAAAGACCCGATGATCATCACGGCCAATGCGGATCCGCAATGGGCTGCGGGTGTGGCGCTGCGCGCCTCCGTCGTTGCAACAGGCCAAGCGTGCCAATCGATTGAACGTGTGTTCGTCGCGCAAGAAATCGCCGAGCCGTTCCTTGCGGCTCTGGTCGAGGGCGCAAAGGCGGTTGAAATCACGCATCCCGATCCCGCTAGCGGTCATATCGGCCCGTTCATCTTCCCCTCGCAAGCCGGCAAGGTGCAGGCGCAGATCGATGACGCGGTGCCCAAGGGCGCTGAGGTGCTGGCGGGCGGTCAAGTCGAGAATCTGGACGGCGGCCAGTACCTGCGCCCCACGGTGCTCGCGAATGTGACGCCAGACATGGCGGTGATGCGCGAGGAAACTTTTGGACCCGTCATTCCCGTTACGATCTTTGAGGATTTGGACGCGGCTATCGAGCAGGCGAACGACACCGAATACGGCCTTTCGGCGGCAGTCCTGGCGGGCTCACTCGAAGAGGCTGCGAGCATTGGTACGCGGCTTGATGCAGGCGCGATCAGTCTGCAGGATGGCGCGCTCACGAGCATGGTGGGCGATGCGCCCAACCAATCGCGCAAGGCGTCTGGCCTCGGTCCCAGCCGGATGGGCGATACAGGCATGCTGCGCTTCCTGCGTGAGCAGGCCATGATCCGGCAGACAGGCCAGCCGCTTCCAATTCAGGCCTACGCCGAAGGGCAGGGCGGATGAGCAATCGCACCGCGCTCAAACGGGTGATGCCCGCCATGCTCCTTCACGATGGCTGGTGGGACGGTTGGTATCGCCATTTTGACGCGGAGGGGGCTCTGCTGGACCAGCATAAGGTCAAGACCCATTGCGAGTTCCCGGACGAGGGCGATTGGCACTATATCCAGCACAACTGGCTGACCTGGGAAAACGGAGAAAGCGCCGTCTATGAGTTCGGCGGCAAACTCGACGGCTCTATCATACGCTGGGATACGGAAGGCTTTCGGGGATATGGCTGGCAGACTGGTGAAGACTCGCTGATGCTCATGCTTGACCGTCTCGACGTGCCCGGTTCCTATTACATTGAGATGATCAATGTTGCCCCCGCCGGCGAAACCCGCGCGCGCACTTGGCAATGGTTCAAAGATGGCAAGCCGTGGAAACGCACGCTTTGCGATGAATGGAGGATCGAGGGTCCATGATAGCATCTATACTGGTAGCGACTCTGGCGCAGGCCAGCGCTGGTGTGGGGGCTGGCGATGCGCCGCCACCGCCGGCCTCCACCTGCGACACGCCAGTGCTGATGGTGATTGAGGGCCGCACACTCGACCGCGCCCGTATGGGCCAATACGCCGCCGCTATTGCCAAGAGCGAGATCTATCAAAAGCTCGGCGGCTACTACGTCAACGTGCCGCGCCCACTTGAGGTCTTTGAAGGCGATGTTCCTCCCGACTATGTAAATCTGACGGTCCGCTTTCCCTGCGTCGAGAACGCTCGCGCTTTCTGGAACAGCCGCGTCTATCAAGACGAGATTATCGATATTCGCCGCAAGCCTACTTCGGCGGGAGATTACACGGTGACCCTTTACGCCGAGGCGCCTTTGCGTGAGGATATGATTGGCAAAGTCGGCGAGGCCCGCTTTACCCACGACTTTTCGCACCCCGATGTGCCGCAGGTTTATCAGCCTGTGGTTGGTCCGCTCGCCAAAGCTCAAGGAGACGCTCCATGACCGTCGAACTCCAACACCCTATGAAAGCCGCAGCCACGCCAGAGGAAGTCGCGCGTGGCCGGTTCACTTCCGGCATTCGCAGCCTGATCCTGAACGATCTGGCTGCCGATATGCGCTCAGCCTATGAGCGGCGCGCGGCGCCTGCTTTCAAGAAAGAGCATGGACATGAGCCGGAAACGAGCCGCGAGGCGCATCAGGCTCTGCGCGGAGACCCGGCATTCAACATCTATTCCGCCATGCGTGTGCAAGCGCAAAAAATGGTTTGGGCAAGCGTGGCCGACAGCGTCGAGCGCGAAGCCGACCGGCTTGCAACGGAGGCCGAGAAAGCAGCGAGCGGCGAAGGCTCGCTAACTCTCGATCCCGATCTCGACGTCCCCAAGAACGTCCACGCAATTGACGTGCACCTCATGCCCGGCAGCTACACGCGCGGGGACACCAGCCTAGAGGCGGGCGCGGTCTATGACCGGGGGCTGGCCGTGTTCTCGATGGGCCTCATGGGCGCAAACCTGGATGATATCGGCCTCTCGATGAGTCAGTATATCAAGCAGCGCTTTCCCAACTTCGCACCCACGCGCATTCTCGATACCGGCTGCACGATCGGCCACAACACGCTGCCCTGGAAGCAGGTCTATCCCGACGCTGAGGTGATCGCCATTGACGCGGCGCCCGGCCCGCTGGCCTACGGCTCAGCACGCGCGAATATGCAGGGTCAAAACGTGCATTTCCAGCAAATGTGCGCGGATGACCTCGCCTTTGAAGACGAGCGCTTCGACGTCGTATGGTCGAGCATGTTCCTGCACGAGCTTTCCACAAAGCAGCGTGCCAAGGCGTTTGAAGAGGCCTATCGCGTGCTCAAACCCGGCGGCCTGGTAATCCACATGGAGCTGCCGCCTAACGAGCAGATGGGTGCGTTCGATGGCTTTTACCTCGATTGGGACAGCTATTATAACAACGAGCCCTATTACAAAGGCTACCGCGACGAAGTGCCCGCCGATCTGTGCGCGCGCGCCGGCTTTGGCACCGACGACTTTTTCGAATTCGTCGTGCCTTCGGTGGGCATATACGGCGAAGATGCTGTGGCCGAAGCCGCCAAGGGCGACCGCGCCGAAGGTGTGGGTCAGGAGGCCACCGGCCGCATCGCCGAGGGCGTGATGTGGTTCGGCTATGGGGCGGTCATAAAGTGAGTGAAGAGCGACTCCGCCCCGAAGACGCGCCGCCCAGCCTCTACGATGATCAGGGTAATCCGCGTTTCTTTGCCGATCCGGGCATGGACCGCTTTGTCGCGGTGATGATGAACCTGGCGCAAGAGGTCTGGGTGCAGGAAGAGCGCCTGCTCGCCTTGGAAGCCGAAAAGAGCGGCCAAACAGTCGATCCCGAAGCGAAGGTGAAGGAATTCATCGACCGCGTCTTTGCACCCATCCGAGAGGCCTGAGCTTATGAAAGCGTGGGTGATAGGGCCGCGAGGCGG
>CALCCG010000127.1 GCA_937899785.1 uncultured Erythrobacter sp.
TCTCGTGCACGGCGTAGGACCGGGCCAGTGGCATGGCGGGCGCGGTTCGAGGCCGGACAAATGGCGTGGCCTTGGTCTTGGGCGCGCGCGGCGCTGCGCCGACAAAGTCGGACATCGCCTCAAACAGGTTTCCCTGTCCACCGTTCAGGGCACGCGCACCTGATGTCATTCAGTCGCCTCGGCCACCAAATGGGTTGCGCCGGTTTGCGCTTTGGCCGGACGAATGGGTGAGGCTGCGATCAGAAAATCCCCAAACGCGTTGGCCAGAATCCCGTTGGCGCTGTCGGGAGCGTCCATCGCGGCCAGTGTGATCGGCTTACCGGTGATGGGTGACACCATGTCGCGCCCTCGGCTTGCGCCCCCACCACTGCGATCAAGCCGGGCCACGCGGATCTGCGTTGGCGCATCCATACCAGCGGGCTGGCCAAGCTTCGCAAGCTGGGTCCGGTTGTCCATATACTGATCCGCGCGCGGCGCGATAAAGCCAAGATCGACACGGTTCCATTGCGCCAGCTGGTGTTGACTGGCGCGCGCCTGAAACTCGGTTTCCAACCGTCGCTTCTGCTCGTCCAGCCGCTGGATCTTGCTGTCCGCCACAAGCACTTCGCTGCGCACCGCGTGGACGGTGAGGCTGAGCACGGCGAAAGCCGCAACGCAAAGGGCAAGGACAACACCCCAGCCGATCTGGCGCAAGCGGGAAGCGGTCATCATCATGCTTTAGATCCTCTCTTCAATCGAGCGCGCGGGCGCAGCGGTGCGGGTGGCGTGACGCAAGACCGAAGAGCGCGAACGCGGATTGCGCTCGACCTCGGCCGCGCTGGGACGGATGGCCTTGGAAAGGCGGGCAAAGGTCGGCGCGGGTCCGGGCACCTCGCCCGGCAAATGCCGTGAGACCGCGCGGCCGGCGCCCGACGCTTCGCGCAGGAAGCGTTTGACGATGCGGTCTTCCAGGCTGTGGAATGAGACGACGGCCAGAACCCCGCCCTCGCGCAGCAGAGCTTCAGCGGCGGCAAGGCCTGCGCGAAGCTCACCCAATTCGTCATTCACATGGATACGCACCGCCTGGAAGCTGCGCGTTGCCGGGTCTTTCTTGTCGTGCGGGCGATGGCCCAACGCGCGGCGCACCACGCGTGCGAGGTCACCCGTCGTCTCCAGCGGGCGCGCGGCCACGATCGCGCGCGCAACGCGGCGCGACTGGCGCTCTTCGCCGTATTCGTAAAGGACATCGGCGATCGCCGCTTCGTCGGCGGTGTTCAGGAATTGCGCCGCGCTTTCGCCATCCGCGCTCATCCGCATGTCCAAAGGACCGTCCTGCTGAAACGAGAAGCCGCGGGTTGCCTGATCGAGCTGCATCGAAGAGACGCCGATGTCGAGCACCACCGCGTCCAGCGACGGGACGCCAAGCGCAGTCAGTTCGTCCGCCATCTGGGAAAAGCGTCGCTGGTGCAGCGAAAGCGCCTCTCCATGGGCCATGACCATCGCCGCACCGCGCGCGATCGCGTTGGGGTCTCGATCAAAGGCGTAGACGCGCGCGCCCGCTTCGAGCAACGCGGCGGTGTATCCGCCCGCGCCAAAGGTGCCGTCGGCGATGCGCTTTCCAGGCGCGGGAGCGACGGCAGCGATCACCTCATCGATCAGAACCGGGATATGCGCAGCGCTGGTGATCATCACCCACCGCGCTTTCGCGATTTTGCCTCGGCTTCGGCCATGGCGTCTTCGCAATCCATCAGAATGTCTTCAAAGTCCTCGCCCAGGTCGGCGAGCATTTCCGGGGCCCACAAAGTGAAGAAGGTGCCCATGCCGTTGAAGTAGACGCCGCCTTCAATCCGGGCGCGGTTGCGCAAAGCTTCGGGCATGATGAAGCGGCCGCTGTCGTCGAACGGCATCTTGCGATAGCTGAACAGGCTCATCCGGCGCCGGTCGCGATCGAACGGTTCGCGCGCGCGCACCGCCATTTCCTCTTCATGAGCGAGCAGATTTTCCAGTTCAGCTTCGTAATTGAGGCCAAACCCAACAAGGCACTTCCAGCCCTCTTTCCATTTGTGATGGCGCGCCAGACAGAGCGTCTTGAGCCCGCCACTCGCCAGCTTGATACCGTTGCGAAAGTCGGGAGGCAGGACATAGCGGCCCTTATCGCCCGCAGGCGAATAGGCTTGTCCGCTATAACCTCCAAAAGCCGACATGTCGGCCACTCCCCTTCACCCTTGCGAGATCGGTCCCCGCGATCGATCCCGTACTCAAACCAGCGCTCGCCCCGGACACAGCTCCTCCGTCGCCGACCCGCGCGTGAACGCGAGCGACGCGCCAATCGAGGAGTGGCACGAGCGCAACCAGCCTGTTTGATGGAATGCGGTAATAGCGGGGAATGAATAGTGATTAATGGTGTAAATTAGGGTTTTTAGGGGAAGCTTTGTTAACCATCTCATTTCAAAGGTTTTTTACTCTAGCCTCAACGCTATCCCTTTGTCTTGAATTCAATGAATCCCGCAAGAAACCCCGTAAAAGCCCCATAATCACGCGGAATTCCTCGTTCTCCCCGGCTTGGAGTCGCGCTCCTGTCGGGCCGCACCAACCGGTCCCGCAAAATCCCCAAGCGCGCTCACGAAGCGGTCTCGTCAAAGGCAAAAGCCATCAGGGCGCGCAGCCTTTGCCCATTCGAACCCGCCAGCTCGCGATGCTCAAACACCGCCGCGTCCGCCACCAATGTAACCCGGCCCTTGCCAAGCGCGCATTGGACAATCGGCGCGGGATCTTGAAGGGCACAGCCGCCAGCGCCGCCCGGCAGCGCGTAGATTTCGCCGGGCCGACGAAAGAGCAGCTCTTGTCCGCCGGGCAGACTTACAGCCCGCGAGGCGTCGCGCGCCCTATCGTCAAACCGGATCGCCAGGCCCCAGCGCGCGACCACGGGCGGGATTAAGGCGGTGAAGCTGGGAAGCCGCGGATCGCCCAGCGGCAATTCGTAGTGGCCGGTCAAGACGGGATCGAGCGCAAGCAGCAGCCGCCCGCCGGACCGAACCCAACGATCCAGCGCAACGTTATCCGCAGGGGAAAGGCCGCGAGGTTGGACAATCGCCAAGCGCGCAACGCCCTCCAGGGGATCGGTCGGGAGGCCATCGCTTGAGAGCGGCGCAATGACAGACAGCGTGTCGAGCGGGACAAGCGTGTAGCGCGGATCGAGGAACACGCGCGGCCAGGGCACCGTCGCCTCGCCCGAGGCCAAGGAGGCAAGGTCTGCGTCGATCGGCCAATAGAGCGGCAGGCTGGTCATCAAAGCCACCGGCTCGCGTTCAGGGGAGGCGTCAGGCGACGCGTTGTGGGCTGCATCCGCTTGGCCGTCCTCCGCGGGCGTTGCGAAAGATGGCGTGGCCGCCGAAGAGGTGGTGGCGGAGTGAGGCGCATCGCATCCGGCAACCAGCGCGGCGACAATCGCCAGCGCGTTGTTAAGGCGCATCAATATCCACTTGCGGCTCAGTCGGCGGCGTGTCGGGCACGGTGATCGCGCCATCTTCGGATTCTTTGGCGCCCAGACCGTCTTCGCCGGGTGCCTCGACAATCACTTCGGGCGCGCGCGGACTGTCGGGCACCACGCCGGCGTCGGCGAGCGGGTCACGCTGCGCCGTGGCGGGGCTTGGTTCGGTCGTCGGCGCGGCGTCTGGGACGGCCGCGTCTTCCGCGATATCGGCCTGGCCGCCCAGGACGCTGGCAACCCCAACCATTAGGATCATCGCGCAAAGCCCCGTCAGCCCGACCTGCAAGCGCTGCACCGCCTGTTCGCGCGTGCCGCCAAGAGGCGCGAGTGTAGGCGGCTCCGAGCCCTGTGCCCACGCGCCTTCAGGCTGCGGACGGGTTCCCGCAATCTTGTCGCCCAAACGTTCAAAGAGGTCGCGCGCGGCCATAGCGCTTATTGATGTATCAGCCCTCGCTTGGGCTTTCCAGCCAATCAAACACCGGCAGACCTTTCGCCTTCAACCATTCCGCGTTGTAAAGCGTTGAGAGGTAGCGAAAGCCCGTGTCGCATAGGATCGTTGCCACTTGCGGGTTTTCGTGCCCCTCGGTGACCAATTGCTGGCCCAGCGCGATCGCGCCGGCCACGTTGATCCCGCTGGAGAGACCCAGGCACAATCCCTCTTCGCGCAAGAGGCGGCGGACCCACACGAGGCCCTCTTCGTCCGAGATGCGGAATTGCGTGTCGATCACCGCGCCTTCGAGATTGGCGGTGATGCGCCCTTGCCCGATCCCTTCGGCGACCGAAGAGCCCTCGCCCTTCAATTCGCCATGCGCGTAGTAATTGTAGAGCGCTGCGCCATGCGGGTCGGTCAGCGCGATGCGCACATCGGGGTTCTTCTCTTTGAGCGCCAGGCCGACGCCAGCGATTGTCCCACCGGTGCCCGCCGCGCAGGTAAAGCCGTCAATCTTGCCGCCGGTCTGCTCCCACAATTCCGGCGCGGTGCCCTCAATATGCGCGCGGCGATTGGCGGTGTTGTCAAACTGGCCTGCCCAGATCGCCCCCTCGGTCTCTTCGGCCATGCGGCGCGAGACATGCTGGAAGTGGCACGGATCGGCGTATTTGGTCGGCGGGACGAGGACAAGCCGAGCCCCGAGGGCGCGCAAAGTGTCCATCTTCTCTTTCGACTGGTTGTCGGGCATGACGATGATCGTCTTATAGCCCAGCGCGTTGGCGACGAGCGCAATGCCGATCCCGGTGTTGCCTGCTGTTCCTTCAATGACCGTGCCGCCCGGCTTAAGTTCGCCGCGTTCTTCGGCGTCGCGGATCATGTAGAGCGCTGCGCGGTCCTTCACGCTGGCGCCCGGATTGGCGAATTCGCACTTGCCCCAGATGTCGCAGCCGGCCGCCTCGCTCGGCCCGGCGAGCCGCACCAGCGGGGTGTTGCCAATCAGAGCGAGCGTGTCGCCGATAGGTTGGGTGATGTTCATGGTCGCGGAACTAATCCCTAGCCCCGCGCGCCGCAAACAACTTTAATCTTCCGGGCTGATAGTCACCTTCATGCCGTCAAGATCCGCGGTGAACGGGACCTGGCACGAAAGGCGCGAGCTTTCTTTGCGGTGGTCGGAGGATTCGAGCAGGTCGTCTTCATCTTCGCTCATGTCCGCCAAGGTTCCGCCGACGCTGTCGTCGATATACACGTGGCAGGTCGCGCACGCGCAGCAGCCACCGCACAGCGCGAGCAGCTCATCAAAGCCATTGTCGCGGATCGCTTCCATCACGGTCAGGCCTTCTTCGACCTCGATATCGCTCGTTTCGCCTTCGCGGTTGGTGACGATCAGCTTGGGCATTGTCGATTGTTCCTTCAGCTCTTTGTTGAGCGCAAACGGCGCGCTATCGGTCAAACATCGAGGCTGCTAGGAGGTTCCGCTCGCACTGGCAACTGGGTTAAATTGATGGCGCTCACCGCTCACAGGATACAGACCGGGCTCGACGCCCTGGCCGCAAAGGACCCGCGCGTGGCCGAGCAATTGGAGCGTGTGGGCTATCCCGAAGCGCGCCTGAGAGACCGCGGCTACAAGACGCTCTTGCGCACGATTGTGGGCCAGCAGGTCTCCGTCGCAGCGGCGACATCGATGTGGAACAAGCTCGAAGCCGAGCTTGGCCCGGATTTCACCACGGCGTGCCTTTTGAAGCGCGACTTTGACACGCTGCGCGCGTGCGGATTGTCGCGCCAGAAGCAGGGCTATGCGAGGAGCCTTTGCGAATTGGTGGAGGCGGGCGCGGTGAACTTTGAGTCCATGCCCGATGACGACGAAGACGCTATCGCTCAGCTGACCCAGATCAAAGGGATCGGGCGCTGGTCAGCCGAAATCTATCTCCTGTTTGCCGAAGGGCGCGCCGACATCTGGCCCGCCGGAGACCTGGCCGTGCAGGAAGGCGTTAAACGGCTGCTGCAGCTGGAAGACCGCCCCAACGAAAAGGAATTGCGCGCGATCGGAGCGCAATGGTCCCCCCATCGCGGGCCGATGGCGATCTTCACCTGGCACTATTATGCCAATCCGGCGCTGTAGCGCGTTGCCGCCTTGTTTTTGGACACCTTGGCCGAACCGACAGTGCGCGAAACGGATTTTGGCGATGCGCAAGCCGCGTTGGTCGCTTCCATGTTGCCCAAACCCCGCGAGGCGTCCTAAGCTTGCAACACACTGGCTCAAAGGGAGAGAACCACCGCCATGTTTGCACGATCCTTGACCGCACGCCTGCTTGCCGCCACCGCGAGCCTTGCGACGCTTTCAGCGCCCAGCGCTATTTCCGCCGATTCCCATAGCGACACATCAACCGGAGCAGCGATGACTGAGACCACCCAGCCAGCCCCTCTACTCACCAGAGATGCGCTGATCGGTAATCCCACACGCGAGCAAGGCCGGCAGAGCCC
>CALCCG010000128.1 GCA_937899785.1 uncultured Erythrobacter sp.
GCGCGCCGCCGCGCCGGTGATGACGGCGGCTGGCGGGGGTACGATCCTCACCGTATCTTCGGCTGCCGCCCATGGCGCTTGTGATTTGGCGCCCGGCCTTGTCGTAGCTGTAGGTGGTGACATGACCGCCAAGATCGTTCTTCGAGATCGCGCGACCAAAGATATCGCTCGTCTCGGTCAAGGTCCGGTTGTTGGCGAAGGTGGTGGCCTTCACCCAGCCGCCGACATCTGTCATGCCACTGCCCGAAGCTTCCAGGAACCAGTCAAAGTCGTAGGAAATTGTTGTGAAGTCGCCGCCATAGGCTCGCGTTGCGATCACTTGGCCGTGCTTGTTGTAATCGGTGGTTTGCTTGTTGTTTGAGCCTTGGACGCTGTTCCACTCGCCGATGCGCTGACCGAGTTCATCATAGATGTAGTTGATTTCCAGGCCATTGGGTTGGGTCAACTTTGTGAGGCGACCGAGCTTGTCGAATTCCTGATTGGTTGTGCGCCAGGTGTCGGCCTGCCCCCCCGGTTCGCCATCCCCGGATACCAGCACTTCGATCTTGCGCGCATCTCCATGCGCATCAAAGCTCGTGCGCATGATCCCTCCATCGGCGTTGATCTGCCTTGTAATCAAGGCTTCGGTGCCGCTGTATCCTGTCCCTGTAAGCAGTTCGAACCGGGTTAGATTGCCGGTGTTGGCGGTTTTGGTGACGCCATTGCCCGCGCTTCCGCTGCCCGAATAGGCGCCATTGGCGTCACGTTGCGCGACCAATCGTCCAGACTGATCGTAATATAAGTCTTCAGCGGGCTTAACCCATTGGGTCGAGCCGTCCTCGTTCGTAACGCTGACTGTTGGGCTTTCAGACCGAATGAGTCGCCCCATCGTGTTGTAGGTGTAGCTGAGTGTGGCGCCGCGCGCGTCGGTCTCGGGCTCGACTTCGCCAAAAGCGTTGTATGTGCGTGTTGTGGTCAGATGCTGAGCGCTGTTTGCGGCCAATTCGCGATCTTCCTCGACCACCTGCGTCGCCATATTGCGCGCATCGTATTCGGTGAAAGTGGCGTTCACATCGAGCTGCGTGATCGCCCGCTGACCGGCGAAGTCACTGATCGCAAAATCCGCGTTTGCGCCGATGGAAGACAGGTTTTCACCCGCGCTTGTGACTGCAATGGTCTGGTTGCCGTTCGCGTCGTATCCGAAGTACTTCCAGATCCCGTCACCCGCGTTCGAGGCCCACATGCGTCCGGCCAGATCGTATTTGTTTTCGGTCTCCCAGCGGCCATTCGTGCTGGTCCGGATCACGTCGCCGTAAGCGTTGTATTCGATATGAGATGTAATCGCGTCACTGGTGGTCGAAACGCCATCCCCATCGGTGTCAAACACCCATGCGTTGTTTTCGCGCCGGGCCACCTTTTGTTCGGTCACGCGACCGAGCTGGTCATGGCTCGTCAGCTGAGCTTCATCGCGCGTGGTCCCATCCGATTCCGTGCGGGTATAGCGCTCAATAATCTGTCGGCCGCTAATATCGTAGAAGAAGAGGCGGATATTGTCCTCCGGGTCAGTGACCTTGGAGAGCAATCCACCCTCATTGTATTCGTAGCGTGTTGCGCGCGAACTGGCCCCGGCTTTGCCAATGGCCAAAGACCGGGTGAGGTTGCCAAGCCCGTCGTAAAAGTAGTCAGTTTCCGGCGCGACGTTGACTCCGGTGTGCCCGGCATAGGCCTTTCGCCTCTCATTCGTCAGACGACCGCCATCATCATAGGTGTAGTTGATAAAGTCCCCGGTCGCCTCGGTCTTGCGCGTCACCTGACCAAGGCCGTTATAGGTGTACGTCACCGTACCGGAGAGGATGTTTGTGGTACCAGGTGACGCGGAATCGTGCACGGCGATATTAAGGCGCGTCTCGGTCAGTCTGTTGCCGACCTCGTCATAGGTGTAGTGGCTGATGCGCGCATCGGTGTTGGCGGGATCGGCCGGGGGCGTGCCGAGCGCCGGGTTGCTGACTTCAACGCCAAATTGCGTTTCGGTCAGCACGTTGCCTTCGCTGTCATACTCCCATTTGGTGTAGGCGCCGAGCGCGTCTACCTGGCCGATCTTGCGTCCCAGCTTATCGTAATAGGCGTAGGTGGCGTTGCCGTTGGGATCGATCGTTTTGACCACGTTGCCGTTGGCGTCATACTCATATTCCGTATCGAGAGTGGCCGGTGTCGATGAGGACCAAGAGGGGTTCGTTTGTGATCTGTTGAAGTCGCCGACCTGGTAGCCGCTTGGCAAGACGACGGAGCTTTTGGTCAGGCGATTGAGCGCGTCATAAAAGAACACGGTCTCGCGCGCGTTGCCGATCGGCGCTGCGGCTGCCTGCTCTTGAGACCCGCCTTCGTGGGAGAGAGACGCGGGGTCGACCTGGTCTTCAAAGATCCGAATACGCGTAACATTGCTGTTGGCGTCGTATTCATAGGCGGTGTAGGTGCCCAGCGCGTCAATCTCGACAACCTTTCGGTCCAAATCGTCGTAATAGAAGAAGGTCTTTGCCCCGGACGCGTCCTGAGTGCTGATGACGTTGCCGCGCGTGTCGTAAGTTATGGTCTCCGAAGGGGGCTGGTTCGCCCAATCGCCGACGAGGCTGTGATCAGCCTGACTATAGTGAGTTCGAGCCTGTCCGACCGTTGAGATCAGCCGGTTGACCTTGTCAAAGTTATAGGTGGTGCGACGGGTTTCAGGCAGATCGACCTGTTGCAAGGCCGAGGCGTTGGTGAAGAGGCTCTCAATGGTGTCCGCGGTTTCGTTGCCGGTCAGCTCGACCGCCTCGATGGTCTCAATGCGATTGCCGCGCGCGTCGTAACGATACACGTTCCCAATCGTTGCGGAAAGGACGTTGCCACCCTTGTCGAACGCCGCCATCGGCATCACTTCAGCGACCATCAGACCGCGCGCATCATAGATATACTTGGTGATGTTGGCGTCAGCGCCTGTCTCAACCTTGGTCGAGGTGTTCGACTTGGCCGTGGTGGCAATTCGCTCACCGAAGCCATTGTAAGCGTAGCTCTCGACAAACTGCTCTGCGTCGATCGTCGAAACAAGACGTCCGCCCAAGTCGTAGGCAAAGGTGGTTACCGCATCCTGACCGGCGTTCATGGCGACGGTGGGCGGCGCGGCCGTGGTGGGGGCGATGACGACGTTGTGATAGCGCGTTACGCTCTCGACTTCGCCAAAGGCGGTGTAGCTCGTTTGGGTGACGTAATATTCCGTCTCGTTGGAGGCCGCGTTGAATTGCGCGGCCTCGACAACATGTGTCACCCGGCCGAGATCGTCATAATAGGTGTATGTGCTGTTCCCGCGAGGATCGGTGACCTTAACGACTTCGCCAAAGGCGTTGTATTCGAAAGTTGTAACCCCTCCTGCAGCGTCCGTCACCTGAGTGGCTTGCCCTCGACGATCAAAGACCGTGTCGGTGTTCTGGCCCTCTCCGTCGGTTACGCGCGTGGTCCGACCGAACGCGTCAAACACGAACTGCGTGTAGAACTGTTCGCCATCGACGCTGTTCGTTTGGGATCCGACGCCGGTTTCCCCGTGGGCGTTGCGAATCCGCCATGTGCGACCCGTTGCATCAACATCAAAGTAGGTCCGCGCGTCGTGATCGAGATTATGAGAGCGGATAGTTTGACTAATTGTTCCGTTGTGGTGGAAGAAATCGCGAACCTGTTCTCCCTCGGCATTGATCGTCCGGAAGTGACGACCCTGATTGTTGTAAGAATACGTGGTGTCGGCAAAGGCCTGGCTGCTGTCAGCCGGGCTCATGGCGCTTGCCACCTGGGCCAGTGTCGTGCCGGGCGTCACGCCAATGGGAGCATCGTACACACGCTCGCGAAGAACCTGACCTGAATCGTTGTATTCGAAGCCAACAACATAACCTTCCGCGTCGACCGTGTAGAGCAGGCGTCCGCTCGAGGCGTAATAGCTATAGCTTGTTCTATTTGTGCCACCATCGTTCTGCGCCACGGAGGCGATATTGTTGTGAACGTCGTAGATGTAGGTGGTAAGCAGCCCGGTGGGATCCGTCACACTCGCCACACGTCCCGCGCTGTCATAGACCGTTGAGGTGACGCGATCATTGGCGTGGTTTGTCGCGGCGGCTTGTACCGCGTCGTAGGTGTAATCGCTTGTGCTGATCGGTGAGTAGTAGGCGCGCGTTTGCGTGACGCGCTGTCCCTGATCGTACTCGAACTTGACCACGTAGCCTAGGTCGTCGACCTGATAACGGAGCTGCCCCTGACCATCATAGACGCTCGCAACAGAGCGGCCCGAAGCGCCCGCAGATGCCTTCAGCTGCGCAAAGGTGCCGTTGGCTCGGTCCGCTGGCGTTGTCTGGCCGGAATATGTGGTCTGCCGCACCAGTTGGTTGGCGCTGTCATACACCATTTCGGTGAGGTAACCCTCACCATCCAGTGATCCGATTTGGCGGCCAGACAAGTTGTAAAAGCTGCGAGTGACAATGTCATTGGCCGCGTCAAGCGTGACCGCCACGGGTGAGGACGGCGCGGTCGTCTTAAGCGACGCAACACTGACCTGATTGGCATACGACGTGGTGCGAACGAGATTATTGGCTTTGTCGTATTCAAAGTTCGTCACTGCGCCGACGCTGTCGATGGTTTGCACTACCCGATCGCCACTGTCGTAGACCGTCCAATTCCAGGTGTCCTTGCTGTGCGAGACCGGTCGTATATCGGCGACGGTGAGCGTGTTGTTAGGGTTGGTGAGGGCCGTTTCGTGCTGGTGCGCGTCGTTTATGTAGCTGGCGCTTGCCACCACGCGACCCGCATCATCGTACTGATATTCCCGCACATCTCCATTTTCGGTGACGACCCCGGTTTGGTTGCCAATTTGATCGTAGAGATAAAATGTTCGGCGACCCCGCTGATCGGTCATAACCCGCAGCCGGCCCATATTGTCGTATTGGTAAGTAGCCGTTTCGCTGCCTGTCGTCGTAGAACCCGCCGCAGTCGTGTTGTCGCTACGAGAGATCAATTCACCGGCGAGGTTGTACGTCTCGGTCGATATGTATCCCGCTGCGTTGGTGATGATCGTCTTGCTGGCCGCGTGGTCGAACACGATTGAAATCGTGTTATTGGCGCCGTCGACCGAGCTGACCAGCCGCCCCAGCCCATCGTAAACGAATGTCTCGGCGCTATCGCCGTTGATCTGGCTTGAGAGAAGTTGGCCCGCCTGATCATAGACATAGTGCGTTTGCGATTTGCCCTCCGTGCTGGTCGCGCCGCCTGAGGGGGTGGCGGCGCTAAACGCGAGCACCTGCGTCAGATTGCCGCGGGCGTCGTGGTCGTATCGGGTGAATTGGGAGCTTGAGCGGTCAAGCAGACCGTCACGCCATGCATGCATCGCGCTGATCGATGGCGTTGAAGCCGTGACGCTGTAAGGGTGCTCAGCGTAGTGTATCGTGTATCGCAGCACGCCTGCGCCGCTTGTGTAGCGGTGTTCGGTGACCTGGCCGTCGGGACTTATCACGTAGCGAAGTCGGCCAACGCTTTCGTAGACGTAGTGCGAATAGCGAACCACGTTGGCCACTCCGGCTTCGGACCCCCGCCATTCTTCCCGGATCAGCCTGTTGTTCGAATCGAAGAACCGGTCGGTGACGTTGAGGTTGGCATCGGTAATCTTGGTCGTGGTACCGAACACATCGTACTCATAGGTCACGACCTCGCCAGCGCGATTGGTCACGCTCAGAACGTTTCCATCGCTATCGTACGCGAAGAGTTCGGTTGTAATGGGACCACCAACTTCTGCCTGATAGTTAATCTGCGTAAGGCGATCCTCGCTATCGAAATAGTGGTTGTTGCGCGATCCATCGGCATGGACCACGCTGGTGTGGTTATCGCCATACGCAAAACTGGTTTGACGCGTCATGCCCGCCGAGGAGGTCAGATCGATAAACTTGACCTTGCCCCCGTCAAAGTAGGTGATGGAAACGTGCGAGCCATCGGTCTGCGAGATCGTCGCGACCCTTTTGGAGGAGCCGCTATAGGTGTAAGTGGTGGTGTAGATATCGCTGTCGGATGAATTCTCAGGCGTCAGGTCCGTCGTAACCGAGATGAGCCGGTTCGAGCTATCATAGCCATAGGACGCGCGAGAGATTGAGAAGGTCTCGGTTGTGTTTCCGTCGCCATCCTCATCGTGAATGTCGATGTATCGGGTCGTGATCTGCGTGATATTATTGTTGGACCACGTGTATTCGATGGACTCGCCGTTTTTTGTTTCAACGCTGGCGATTTTGTCTGAACCGCTGACATAGTGGAACGTCATGATGTTGTTGCTGATATCAGCGACCTGGAACAAGCGACTTACGCCTGACGTGACCGGAGAGGCGACGTATTTCTCAGTCGACTGGCTATCGCCATCGGTCCAAATCCACTGAACCCCGGAACGCACTATTTTGTCATGCGCTCCTGAGCCATCAGCGTTCCAATAGGCCGTTTCGGCGCCACGGGTCTCGTAAGTGTAGATGGACACGGTGCCATCCGCCCCCAGCCTCTTGATCGAACTGCCGGCCGCGTTGATCGTCCCCTGCAGCCCAAAGACCTGGCGTGTCGGCGATTGCTGCCAGCCATCGCCGTTATCACGATCGGTCCAGCCAGCATCCAAAAGACTGTTATATGTTCGTGAAATAGCCGCATCCGGGCCAAGGCCGGCAAGAAACTCATCCTGTCGCGAAATTACCAGATTGCCGCTTCGGGCGTTGACCGCAACGCTTTCACCGCCTCGACCGACAGCCGCGTCGCCCATTTGTCCCATTGGTCCAAGAATGTTGGCCGAACCGCGCTCGACCCCCGCACCTGCACCCCCAAAAATTGCAACCATCGCAACCGCCCTGGATCAAATTCGCACCAAAAGAGCGACATTTTCATAGCCACTCATGGTCCTGATCCAACGGACGCCGAAATTGTTTAGCGTTTTTTCAAGAGGCGCCGCCAGTCCAACGCGAACTCGTACCCGTTGGATACAGCGGTCCCCACCCTCGCCATCGATCAAGCCACGAGGTTTTGCCACACCGCCAGGTTGGCGAAACGGGCAGTGTTGCAAGTTGATCTGTCGGTGAGGTGGCGGTCGGAGCTGACCCGAGGGGCCGCGCAGCGAACTGGTGGTGGACGTTGGCGTGAACGGAGGCGAACTTCTGGAGGGACTTCATCCTCCTGAAGCGCTGCATGACGCTCTCTCTTCGTCGGAATGGTAGGTGTGCGTTGTCCACGCGGTTGTTGGCCCAGCAACCGATCTCTTGGCGATCTTCGTTCCCATGCTCACTCATCACCGCCTTTTAGGATGGCAGGCCATCGGTTGTGATTGTCTCGGCAG
>CALCCG010000129.1 GCA_937899785.1 uncultured Erythrobacter sp.
TTGAACGCGGCGCGGATCGACGCAGATATGGAACGGATCGCTGGTGTCGACATTGCAGCAGATCGAGCAATCGACCAGCGTTTCCGAGACGATTGCGAGCGATTCCAAAAGACTAGGCAGCGCGCTTTCACGGTTCTTGACCAGCCAAAGCACCGCGCGCCGGGCCGAGCGCGGTCCCAGACCCGGGAGCCGGGCGAGGCTGGCGGAGAGCTGATCGATTTCCTTGGACATGGCGCGGATGCTCTAAACACTGGCGCTGCGTTTGTCGAAGCGCTGACCGCATCGGATAGTGCAAACTCCCATTCATCCCGTTAGAGGCGGTGCCGGTATGCGAATTGTCTTTATGGGAACGCCCGACTTTGCGGTGCCGGCGCTGGTCGCCCTGCGCGAAGCGGGGCATGAGATAGCGTGCGTCTACACCCAGCCGCCGCGTCCTGCGGGCCGGGGCAAGAAGCTGCGCGCCTCGCCGGTGCAGGTTAAGGCGGAAGAGTTGGGGCTGGAGTTGCGTTCACCCAAAGGCCTGCGCAAGCCGGGGCCTCAGGAGGACTTCGCCGCGCTCGGCGCGGATGTGGCGGTGGTGGCGGCCTATGGCCTGATCTTGCCGCAGGCAGTGCTCGACGCACCCGTCCACGGCTGCCTCAACATCCACGCCTCGATCCTGCCGCGCTGGCGCGGGGCCGCACCGATTCACCGCGCGGTGATGGCGGGCGATACGGAGACGGGCGTGACGATCATGCAGATGGAGGCCGGGCTCGACACAGGACCGATGCGGCACATTGTACGGACCCCGATTGGCACGAAGACGACGGGCGAATTGTTCGAAGAGCTGGGCGAAATGGGAGCGGCCGCTATGGTCGAGGTGTTGGCCGATCTCGACGCCTATCCGCCCGTCGCTCAGGACGAAGCGCTCACCACCCACGCCGCGAAAGTCGACAAGGCCGAGGCCCGCATCGACTGGACGCAAAGCGCCGAGGCGATCGAGCGCCTGGTGCGCGGCCTTGCGCCGTTTCCAGGCGCTTGGTTCGAACTTGGCCATGAGCGGGTGAAGCTGCTGATGGCTGCAGTGGGCGAAGGCTCGGGCCGGCCCGGCGAAGTGCTCGATGCTGATTTCACCATCGCCTGTGGGCACGGCACCGCGCTGCGCCCGCTCACTCTCCAGCGCGCGGGCAAGCCAGCGATGGACCACGAAGCCTTCCTGCGCGGACGTCCGATTGAACCGGGAACGCGGCTTCCTTGACCCGCCCAAACACCAAACGATACGCGCTCACCATCGAGTTTGACGGTACGCCGTTCCAGGGCCTCCAGCGCCAGGCGCATGGGCCAAGCGTGCAGCAGTCCATTGAAGAGGCTTTGGCGCGGGTCACGGGCGAAGAGGCGGTCTTGCACAGCGCGGGGCGAACCGACACCGGCGTCCACGCGCTGGCCATGCGCAGTCATGTTGATCTGGCGAAGCCGATGGACCCGTTCCGCTTGTCCGAAGCGCTCAACGCCCATTTGCGGCCTGACCCGATCGCGATCACCCATTGCGAAGTGGTCCCTGTGGACTGGCACGCGCGCTTCTCCTGCACGGGGCGCGCCTATGTCTACCGTATCCTCAACCGCCGCGCGCCGTTGACGCTGGCGAAGCACCGCGTGTGGCAGGTCGTGCCCGATCTCGACGCTGAGGCGATGCACCGCGCCGCACAAAGCTTGGTGGGGCGCCACGATTTCACCACCTTCCGCTCGGTCCAGTGCCAGGCCAAGGACCCGTTCAAAACGCTCGACCGGCTCGACGTTGAAACAGTGCAAACCGAGTTTGGCCGCGAAATCCGCGTCCACGCCGAAGCCCGCAGTTTCCTCCACCACCAGGTGCGCAGCATGGTGGGGTGCCTCAAGCTCGTCGGCCAAGGGTCCTGGGCCGAAGCGCGCCTTGGCCAAGCGCTCCTTGCGCGCGACCGCGCCGAATTAGGACTTAACGCGCCGCCCCAAGGGCTCTACTTCGTATCCGCAAATTATCCCGAAACAGGAGAGGAACACTTATGACCACCACCGGAAAACAGCTTTTCACCACGCTCACCGACGACGGCAAGCTCACGCTTGAAGTGAGCGAAGTGCCCTTCCCCGAGCCCAAGGACAATCAGGTGCTGGTCAAGATGGAAGCCGCGCCGATCAACCCTTCAGACCTCGCGATCCTGACCAGCGCGGGCGATTTCGAGAACGCGGAATATTCCGATGGCAAGGTTGTTGCGAACTTTCCCGAACCCTTCCTTTCGGGCTCCAAGAACCGGTTTGGCCAGCGCCTACCCGCCGGTAACGAAGGCGCGGGCACTGTGGTCGCGACCGGTGATGGCGATGCGGCCAAGGCGCTGATGGGCCAGCGCATTGCGTGCGTTCCGGGCAGCGCGTTCAGCCAATACGCCATCGCGGACGCCAATCTGAGCCTACCTCTGGGCAATCACAGCGCCGAAATGGGCGCATCAAGCTTTGTGAACCCGATGACGGCGCTGGGCTTTGTCGAGACCGCAAAAATGGAAGGCCATGACGCAATTGTGCACCTCGCCGCCGCATCAAATCTCGGACAAATGCTCAACAAAATCTGCCTCGAAGACGGGGTCAAGCTGGTCAACATCGTGCGCAAGCAAAGCCATGTGGACCTGCTCAAAGGCCTTGGCGCCAAGTGGGTCGTGAACTCCTCGGACGAGGATTACATGGAGCAGCTGCGCGCTGCGATTGCTGAGACGGGCGCCTATCTCGGCTTTGATCCGATCGGCGGCGGCAACAACACGGACCGTGTGCTCAAGGCCATGGAACAGGTCGCTGCGAGCCAGATGGGCGAATATTCGCGCTACGGATCAGATCAGGACAAGAAGATGTACCAATACGGCCGCCTTAACCTGACCGAGCCGACGATCCTGACCCCGTCCTATGGCCTGCAATTCTGCGTCCAGGGCTGGCTGCTGACCCCGTTCCTCGGCAAAGCGGGAATGGAGACCGTGATCAAAATGCGCATGCGCGTGCTGGAAAACCTCACCACCACCTTTGCGTCGAGCTACAAGGCGAAGGTCAATCTCGAAGAGATGCTGACCAAGGAAGCGATCAGCGACTACCGCCAGATGAAGACGGGTGAGAAATATCTCGTTACGCCCTGGGGTTGAGCTGCGATCGAGGCGGCCGGTCGAGATTCTCTTCGGCCGCCTCAGCGGGCCTTACACACCCACATAATTGTGTGATCCGAGCAAAAGGTGCCGGAACAAATTAAGGTCTGCGAGGACCTCTCACTGGGAACTGCGCGAGCTGTCTACGAAGCGCACTCGCAGCGTTGGACAGTTGCGGTCCAACAGCAATCTGGAAGCCGTATTCTGTCTCTTCGTCGTTCTGCATCGCCCATGGCGGTGCCGCTTCGAGGCTGAAGAAAACGGCGATCTCGCCCGCTTTGTCGAGTCGGAATTCGAGGTTGGGTTCTGTAAAGAAGAGCGAGCTTAGTGCACTGACTTCGACCACCTTGTCGAGCCAATCAGCAAGCTCAGCAGCCTCGAAATTTGTGAGGCATGGGTCTTCGAAATCCCATGCTTTGCCATCCAGCGACGCCGAGCCTTGGACAATGAGCCAATTGGCATCCCATTCATCACTTGTGATCGATGGGAATTGATAACCCGCTAGCCTTAGCTGCAACGCCCCCCTTGGCCCCTTTAGCCACACTGCGTCGGTTTCAGTAGCGGTCATATGGCGACCTCTTGGACATGCTTGGCATACCCCAAAAGTGTAGGACGGTTAGGTTACGTTTAGAAGGTTCGGTCTTGGCGTTCAGCGCCTGTCATACTCACGCTGGATCGCAACCAGATCGGCAACCCCACTCGCGATCAGTAGCGCCAGCAATATCCGCGCTTTGGGCGGGCCGAGCGCGCGGGCTGTGACGAAGCCATTCGCTTCATCCTCCGGCTCGCGATCGACCAGCCCTTCTTCCAGGCGGCTTGCGCGTACCACCGGCAAGCCCTTGGCCGCCAACGCCACCAGCGCCTGGCGCACCGGATCGGGCATATTGCCCTCGCCCAGCCCCTCAACCACGATCCCGCGCGTGGCGGGCGTGACGAGGCGCGCCACGTAATCGGCCGGCATCCCGGCAAAGACCGTGAGGATCGGTACGTCGGGCAAGGCCTCTGCAAACGCAAAGCGCGCGGGCTCGTCCACCCGCCAGGGCGCACCGAACCATTCGAGAGCGCTTGGCGTTACCAACGCGACCGAGGCCCGGGGAAACCCTTCAAACGCGTCGATCCCACGCGTGCGCGCCTTGCGCACGTCGCGCGCGGCGATAACCTTGTCGCCCATCACCACCAACACGCCGCGCCCCGCCGCCTCAGGCGAACGCACCACTTGCAGCGCGTTGGCGAAGTTTCGCAGGCCATCATAGCCCACCGCGTCGGCCGGGCGCATCGCGCCGACGAGCACCACCGGTTTGGTCGTGGGCAAAGTCAGGTCCAGAAGAAAGGCTGTTTCTTCGACCGTGTCGGTGCCGTGGGTGATGATCACCCCGTCGCATTCGGGCTCCGCCATCGCCGCGCTTGTCTCACGGTGAAGCGCGGCCCAGATGGCAGGGCTCATATCCTCTGAGCCAATATTGGCGATCTGCTTGCCGGTAAGGCTCGCAGCAATGCCGAGCGCGCGCACCCGCTCGAGCAATTCCTCGATCCCCAATTGGCCAGGCCGGTAGTCGTGGCGGATCGCGTCACCCGCCGCACCCGCAATCGTGCCGCCAGTGGCCAGGACAAGGATATTTGGCGCCGTCATGCGAGCGCCTTTAGCTTCGCTGCGGGCCACACGCCACACGCATAAAAGAGCCGCGGGCAATTGATTTTGAAACTTTTGACGCTAGATAGCGCGCTCCCGACCCGCAAAGCGGGATAAGGAGGGCGGTTAGCTCAGTTGGTAGAGCATCTCGTTTACACCGAGAGGGTCGGCGGTTCGAGACCGTCACCGCCCACCATTCCATGAATTCCTCAACGCTGTTCCCTCCGCTATGCTGCGGGACACCTGCGAGCGCGTCGGCGCGGTTGCGAACGCTCCGAGTTTGAGGCGTGCCCATCGCGCAGGTTACTCCGTCAGCGCTTCCCTGATCTGCGCGATCGCCTCTTCGCTGTCCCACTCATAATCGCCCGCCACCCGAAACACTTCGATGCCCTTGGCGTCGTACAGGATCGTCGTTGGCAAGAGGCCTCCATCCGCAAGCTGCACGCCCAACTCGGTCTGCGTATCCAACCACGGCTCAAGGTTCTTGAACCCCTCTGCTTCGAAAAAAGGCACGACCTTTTCCGCGCCCTGGATATCCTGGCTTACGGTGAGCACGCGGACCTCTCCTTCGAGCTCGGCTGCCAGATTATCGAGCAATGGCATTTCCACCTTGCATGGCGCGCACCAGGTTGCCCAAAGATTGAGCAGCACTGGCTGACCCACCTTGGCCAAGTCCAGCGTCGCGCCTTCGGGGTCAACCACGGTGAGCGCGGGGATCGTGTCCCCCGCTTTAAAGCGCACAATCCGCCCCGGCAGCGGCGGAGGAGCGGGCACACCAGCGGCGGGGGCAGCACCCTCCGGTTGCACCTCAGGTGCGGGCGCACTATCGCAACCCGCGAGCGACAGCGCGGCGACCAGACTAACCGGCAGAATTACAGGCGACCAACGGATCATGGCAGACTCCTCAAAGCAAGCCTCCAACCAGATGTGGGGCGGGCGGTTCGCCGGTGGACCTAGCGCGATCATGCGCGAAATCAACGCCTCAATCCCGTTCGACAAAGCCCTTTGGCGGCAAGACATCCTCGCCAGTGAAGCGCATGTCGCCATGCTCGCAGCGCAAGGGATCGTGAGCCAAGAGGACGCGAACGCAATTGCGAACGGCCTGGCGCGCATCGCGACTGAATACGAAACCCAGGGCGTGCCTGAGGACTGGGACCTCGAAGACATCCATATGACGACCGAAAGTCGCCTTTCCGAACTGATCGGACCGGTGGCCGGGCGTCTGCACACCGCGCGCAGCCGCAACGATCAGGTCGCCACCGATTTTCGCCTGTGGGTGCGCTCAGCGATCGATCAAATGGATGAAGGCCTTGCCGATCTTCAGCGTGCCTTGGTGGCGCGGGCCGAGGAGCATGCGAGCGCGATCATGCCCGGCTTCACCCATTTGCAGACTGCGCAGCCCGTGACATTGGGGCATCATCTGATGGCCTATTACGAGATGTTCGCCCGCGATCGCTCACGCCTAGAAGATGCGCGCGCGCGTCTGAACGAATGCCCCCTTGGATCGGCGGCTTTGGCCGGAACGGGCTTTGCCATTGACCGCGACAGAACCGCCCAAGCGCTGGATTTCACACGCCCTTGCGCCAATTCCCTGGACGCGGTGTCCGACCGGGATTTCGCGCTCGACTACCTTCACGCCGCCAGTCTTGCCGCGATCCACCTCTCGCGTCTTGCCGAAGAGCTAATCCTTTGGGCGAGCCAGCCCTACGGCTTTGTGCGCATGCCTGACGCGCTGTCGACCGGCTCTTCGATCATGCCGCAAAAGAAGAACCCCGACGCCGCCGAACTGGTGCGCGGGCATGCGGGACGCGTGATTGGCTGCGCCACCGCTTTGATGATCACGATGAAGGGCCTCCCACTGGCCTATTCAAAGGATATGCAGGACGACAAACCGCCCGTCTTCGAGGCTGCGGGTCTGATGGAGCTCAGCGTCGCCGCAATGACCGGCATGATCGCCGAGGCGACATTCCACACCGATCGACTGCGCGAAGCGGCCGAGCTCGGCTACGCCACCGCGACCGATCTCGCCGACTGGTTGGTGCGCGAGGCCGACATCCCGTTTCGCGAGGCACACCATATCACCGGCGCGGTGGTCAAGCTGGCGGAGGAACGCGGGGCATCGCTTGACGCGCTGCCGCTCGCCGATTTGCAGGACATTGACGCCCGGATTGATGAACGTGTGTTCGCTGCGCTCAGCGTTGATGCGTCGGTCGCAGCGCGCGCCTCCTATGGCGGAACCGCTCCGGAACAGGTACGTATCCAGATAGGGCGCGCCAAAAGGGCGCTCGCAACGCGGGAGTAAGGCAAGGCGTGATGCGACCATTGATAGCAATAGCCGCGCTGGTTGCGCTTTCGGCCTGCGGCGCCAAGGCCCCTCTGGCCCCGCCCGAAGGGGCGAGCCTGCCCGTCAGCCCGCACGGCGCGCCAACCGGGGAAGAAAACGCGCCCACAGCCGAGCAGCTGCTCGAACTTGAGGCGCTTGCTGCTCCGGAACGCAGCGTCGAACTGCGCCGACGTTCAGAAGACCGCGAGGATGATCCCTTCGATCTTCCGCCAGAATAACAGCTTCAGAAACAAAGATTGAGATGGACCACTTTGAGTATCGCAGCGGCGTCATGCACGCCGAGGACGTGCCCCTGCCGCGCATCGCGCAGGACGTGGGCACGCCCGTCTATGTCTATTCGCGCGCCACTCTTGAGCGCCACGCCAAAGTGTTTCGCGACGGCTTGGCGGACGTGCCCGACAAATTGATCGCCTTTGCGGTCAAGTCCAACCCCAACCTGGCCGTGCTGCGCGTGTTAGCCAACCAGGGCTATGGCGCTGATTGTGTCTCGATCGGTGAAGTGCGCCGCGCGCTGGCCGCCGGCGTAGCGGCTGAAAAGATCGTGTTCTCCGGTGTTGGCAAGACCCACTCCGAGTTGATTTCCGGGATCGAGGCCGGGATCGGCCAGTTCAACATTGAAAGCGAGGAAGAAGGCCTCGAACTCGCCGAGATCGCCGCTCAGTTGGGGGTGGTGGCGCAATGCGCCTTGCGGATCAATCCCGATGTGGACGCGGGAACGCACGACAAGATTTCAACCGGCAAGGCCGACAACAAATTTGGCGTTCCGATCGATCAGGCGGGCCAGATCTTTGGCAAGCTTGCCAGTCAGCCGGGCGTGAATTTGCGCGGAGTGGCGGTTCATATTGGCTCGCAACTGGGTGACCTCTCCCCGCTTGAGCGCGCGATTGAGGAACTGGGCTCTATGGTGACCAGCCTGCGCGGAGCTGGCCATGCGATCACGCATGTGGATCTGGGTGGCGGCCTTGGCGTGCCGTACAAAGCGGGCGAGGAGCTCCCAAGCCCCGCGCAATACGGCGCCATGGTTGCGCGGGTGACGAAAGACTGGGGCGTCAAGCTCATCTTTGAACCCGGCCGTGTGATTGCGGGCAACGCCGGCATATTGCTGACCAAGGTCGTCCGGGTGAAGCGCGGCATCAACGATCCCTTTGTGATCGTCGACGCGGCGATGAATGACCTTGCGCGACCGGCCCTTTACGGCGCTTATCACGATTTTGTCGCGGTCGAGCCCAGGGGCAGCGATATGACCGCGAACATTGTCGGTCCGATTTGCGAGACCGGGGACACGTTCGCCATGGGGCGTCTCACCGACCGGCTCGATGCAGGAGACCTTGCCGTATTCCGCACCGCCGGCGCCTACGGTGCGACCATGGCTTCAAGCTACAATTCGCGCGGATTTGTCCCCGAAGTCCTTGTCGATGGCGATCGTTACGCGGTGGTTGCCGACCGGATTGAGGCGGGCGCGATCATGGACGCCGAGCGCGTACCCGACTGGCTCACCTGACGCGCTGATCGTGTCCGAAATCGCCAGCCTTCCCTTGTTTCATCAGATCGCCGGTCAACCGGTCCTGGTGTTGGGCGATGGCGCGGCGGCTGAGCCCAAACGGCGTCTGGTTGAGCGCGCGGGCGGCGTGATCATCGCCGATCAGGCCCAGGCGATCGACGAAGGTGTACGATTGGCTTTTGTCGCTTTCGAAGACGCGAAGGCTTGCGAGGTCGCCGCGATCAATCTGCGCTGCGCCGGGATTTTGGTGAATGTAGTCGACCGGCCTGATCTGTGCGATTTCACCACACCCAGCGTGCTTGATCGCGATCCACTGCTGATTGCAGTGGGGACTGGCGGGGCGTCAGCGGGCCTTGCCAAGCATGTGCGGCTCCGGCTGGAGCGCATCCTGCCTCAAACGCTTGGAAAGCTTGCCAGAGCGCTTGAACGCGCGCGGCCTGCGCTGCGTCAGCGATTGCCCGATGGAGCCGAGCGTCGCCGCGCCATCGACAGCGCTTTGCGAGAAGGCGGTGCGCTCGATCCTATGGGCGCGGCTTCTCACGAGCGAGTGGATGCGTGGTCACGCGGAGAGCTTGCTGCGGATGATAGCCGGGTTACCGCCTTCCGTTTGACCAGTCCCGATCCCGAGGACCTGACCTTGCGACAATTACGAGCGTTGGGGGAAGCGGACCTGATCCTTTATGACGCTGAGCCCACAGCGCCGCTGCCGGCAGCGCTGCTCGCAAGAGCGCGCGCGGACGCCGAACGCATCCCCCTTACACCCAGCACCCGCGCGAAGGTTGAGCGGTCGAATTGGGATGGCCTGTGCGTAATCCTGATCTATCGCCCCAAGAGCCGATAACGCAGTCGATCGCGAAAGGGTTTACCACCGTATCGCTCAAAGACGGAAGGCCCCGTTACGCCGCTTTGGCAAGCGGCGCATCAACCACCAGCTGGAAATAACGCGCCATTGCATCAAGGCTCTGATCGCTCAGCTCGATAAAGGCCCGGCGACGGTCGGCGTTGTCCGCTACACGCTCAAAAATCCCGCTTTCCACCATTTGCTTGAGCCAGCGAAGAGCCGTGGTCGCCGGGACGCCAGCCGCTATGCAAAGCGATGTAACCGAGACTCTGGCGTTCTCCGAATGGGCCGCGGTCAGGTCCAGCAGCATATCCCAGGCGGGATCAGCAAACAGCTCCGGATCAAAGAAGCGAGCGCGGGCCTGGCGCGCGGCAATCATCTGGCGCACATACTTTGGATCCGGTAGCCCACACGGAGCGCCCTGATTTACAGGGCTGGCCAAAGCAATAGGCTGCGAGCTCGCCGGGCGGAAATCGCGTTTGAAGTCGCTTAGCTTTTCGGCCCCCTTGGTTTTGAGATTTGATATCCGATCCAATTCACGGGCAATTGTCTCCACTTGCTCAGACAGGCGGAGCAAAGAAGTCCGATCACGTTCACTCATCTCTTGAAGTCGACCTTGCGGCACAGCCGGCATAGCGCGCCCAACAGCAACCAGCAGCTCAGAGCGCGAAGGCTCAACAAGAATCTGTGGTGACGCCCGGTCAAAAATCGAAAACACTTCATCAAGGGTGGCAAGCGAAGTTGCCAGGATCAGACTCGCTCCCGAAGCGGGGACCCTTTCATTCAAGCGGACCAGGGAACCGATGCATTCAGGATTAATCGATAGACACTCGACCACAATAACATCGCCCAACGATCTTGCAGGACCATCCACCAGCTCCTGCAACTCGCCACCATCATCCGTTCGGCATCCGGCGGCATCAAGATCACCCATGGTATCTTTGCGCCAGCTCTGTCTCTGACCGAACACAGTCACAAGCCGGGGGATTGAACCAATTGCTGACACTGGCTGATATTCAAAGTCTGCTTGCACCATCGAATCGCCTCCGCTGTTATGAGAACATGGATAGAACAAAGCATGTATAAGTCAAGAATGGAGCCAATATTGCTCGATTTCCGATTGTTTGATTGAACCATCCAGCGCCTGCGGCAGACTACGCGTTCGATGACCCAATTCATGCATCCCAAGGCTCAGAGGTCCGAGGCGGTCTTTGACGAATTGCTGGTGATGATGGCGCAGCAAGGCGATAACCGCGCGTTTGAGCGGCTGCACCAACGCTGGCATCAGCGACTGGCGCGCGCGGCCTTGCGCTATACGGGCAGCGCGGACACAGCCCGCGATCTATCCCAGGATTGCTGGTTGGCCATTTGGAAAGGCCTGGGCCGTCTGCGCGATCCAAAACGTTTTCGGTCCTACGCCTTTGGCGTGCTTCACCGGCGCGGAGCAGACCATCTGCGCGGCACCCTGCAAGCGCGCGCGCGCATCGCGCCCGAAGACACCGCGTCCGAACCCAGCGAGCCGGCGCGCCAGAGCGATGGCAGCGCGCTCAACCAGGCCTTCGCCTTGTTACCGCCCGATCAACGGCTGGCCGCGCACTTACACTTTGTCGAAGGGCTGACGCTGAGCGAAATCGCCGAGGCGCAGTCCATCCCCACAGGCACGGCCAAGACCCGCCTGTTCCACGCTCGCCGCAAGCTGAAAGCGGCGCTTACAGACCAACCGCAAGGAGACGCCTAATGGCCAACGATCCCGATACCCGCATCGCCGAAGGGCTCGCGGATGACCGCATGAGCGCGGACGACTGGGCCTTTCTTGAAAGCCTTGATGATGATCGCGGCATGTTCCAGCAGATTGGCGACACTTGGAAGGGGCCACTGGGTGGCTGGGCTAAGATGATCTTCGGGTTCACCGTCGTGCTGGGCTTGGCGTTTGTGTTCGTTCTCTGGCAGGCGGCTCACACCACAGATCACCCTATGATCCACGCGCTGTGGGCGATTGCCGGTGTGGCGCTGCTCGTCATCATCGGCTTTGCCAAGGAATGGATGTTTGCCCGGATGAACATGCTCACCATCCTGCGCGAGATCAAGCGCCTCCAGCTCGAAGTCGCTTTGCTGCGAGAAGAACGTCAGCGCGAAAGCAAGGGCGAGAACGAGGACGAGGACGAGGACGAGCGCGGCTAGGGCCACATCACGGCCGGATGTCGATCACCGTCCCGTTGGGCACGATCTGCCACAGCTCCTCAATCTCGGCGTTGGAGAGCGCGATACACCCGTCCGTCCAGTCGCCGAGCATCCGGCCCGTTGGCAATTGGTTGGGCTGTCCATGGATGAAGATGTCCCCACCCGCAGAGCGCCCATATTGCGCCGCATAGGCCCGATCAGCGGCGTTGGGATAGGATATACGCAGGCTCAGGTGAAAACGGCTTTGCGGGTTGCGCCAGTCGATTGTGTATCGCCCCTCGGGTGTGCGCTCATCGCCTTGGAACTGCTTGTGGCCCTGTGGCTCATCACCGAACTGGATGCCCCGATAGGCCCGGATCGGCTGCCCGGCGCGATAGGCGATCATCAGCCGCTCGGACTTGTCAACCAACAGATAGTCCGCAACCAAGGCGCCGCCGCGTGACGGGATCGAGCGGCTCGCCACCGTCCCGTCGGGCCGGGTATCAAGCGCGGCCCCGGGCACGCCCTTGCCCGCCCCCTCCACCACCGCCTGAGGCGGGCCGGAGCACGCTGCGAACGTCAGGCCCAGAGCGAGGCTCAGCGTGAGACTAGTCGCAAGGGCAACAATCCGTTTCATCACACTGCTGGTTTACGCCATCCTTCCTTTATGGGCCATTGCCAAGCGCACCCGCTGTCCCGGCTAGGGACGCATGCCTAATCCACAAACGGATCGCGCATCAGGATCGTGTCATCACGCTCCGGGCTGGTCGAGACCAGCGCCACCGGGCATTCGATCAACTCCTGCACGCGCTGGATGTATTTGATCGCGTTGGCCGGCAAATCCGCATAGCTGCGCGCTCCAGCCGTGCTTTCGCTCCAGCCCTCCATGTCCTCGTAAATCGGCTCCACCGCCGCCTGCTCCGCAGAGTGGCTCGGCAGGTAATCGTAGACGTTGCTATTGAGGCGATAGCCAGTGCAGATCTTCACCGTCTCGAGCCCGTCGAGCACGTCGATCTTGGTGAGCGCAATGCCGGTCACACCCGAGACCGCGCAGGTCTGGCGCACCAGAACCGCGTCAAACCAGCCGACGCGCCGTTGACGCCCGGTGACCGTGCCAAATTCATGGCCCCGCTCGCCCAGACGCTGGCCGACATCGTCGCTGAGCTCGGTCGGAAACGGTCCGCTGCCCACACGCGTCGTATACGCCTTGACGATGCCGAGCACGAAACCGGTCGAGTTCGGGCCGAGCCCGCTGCCGCTGGCGGCGGTCCCGCTCACCGTGTTCGAGCTGGTGACGAAGGGATAGGTCCCGTGATCGACGTCGAGCAGCACGCCCTGCGCGCCCTCGAACAGGATCTTGGCGCCCGCCTTGCGCACCTTCTTCAACCGTTTCCAAACGGGCTGCGCGAACCGCAGCACAAAGTCCGCGACGTCGCGCAGCTCAGCGAGCAGCGCCTCGCGATCCACCGGCGGCTGATCGAACCCGGCGCGCAGCGCGTCGTGATGCGCGCACAGGCGATCGAGCTGTGGGTCAAGATCGTCGAGATGCGCCAGATCGCACACGCGCAGCGCGCGCCGCCCCACCTTGTCTTCATAAGCCGGACCGATCCCGCGCCCTGTCGTCCCGATCTTGCCCTTGCCCGCCGCCGTTTCGCGCAAACCGTCGAGATCGCGGTGCATTGGCAGGATCAACGAGCAATTGTCGGCGATCGCGAGGTTGTCGGCGTTAATCTCGACCCCCTGCCCTTCAAGCTTGGCAACTTCGTCGCGCAAGGCCCACGGATCCAGCACCACACCATTGCCGATCATCGACAAAGTGCCCGAAACGATCCCCGAAGGCAGCAGGGAAAGCTTGTAGGTGGTGTTGCCGATCACCAGCGTGTGGCCTGCGTTGTGTCCACCCTGAAAGCGCACCACCGCGTCCGCGCGGCTGGCGAGCCAATCAACAATCTTGCCTTTGCCTTCATCGCCCCATTGGGCGCCGATCACGGTGACGTTGGCCATGTATGTCCTTCTTTATGCGTGTCGAGGCGCCCGTCAGCCAACGGGCAAACCGCGCGGGACTAGGCGCTCCGACGCGCAAGGGCAAGGCGGCTTTGCACCACCATGAAGCCGTCGCCGCCAGCGCGTGTAGGAGACACAGGTTACACAGTCCAAAAGCGCAAACCGGACTTGGGCCATCCAGTCCGTTTGATACTCAAAAAAAGGCGGCAGACCTCCCGCCGAATCTCTGCCGCGAGCCGCCGTCTGCGGGCGTATGAGGTCCGACCAATTTGCGGCGGTCTCCAAGGACCCGTGTCGCCCGCGGCAAGCGTGTAGGAAAACTCTTTGAGCGCCTGCGCCGCATAAGCGAGCAACAATTCGCGACAAAGCGTTGCTGGACGCGCGCGCGAGGAGCCCGCATGCATCAAGAAGCTGGGGCGAAGGCGCATACAGCGAGCGCCACTTTTGCAAGCACCACACGAAACAAAGGACCCCTTTGAATGAACCGCCAGATGAGTGTGCTCACCGTGGGACTGGCCGCGCTGGCGATCGCCACGCCCATCCTTGCCCAACGCAGTGGCGGTGGGCGGCCTTCGCGCGCCTGTATCCAGGAAATCGTCAAACTGTGCGGCACGGACCGATCGCAAATCCCCGCCTGCCTGCAATCGAAAAGCGGCAAGTTGTCGAGCAAGTGCCAGCGCGCGGTTGGCCAGCGCATGCAAGAGCGAATGGGACAGGGAAGCGCTGAGGCCACCGCCTTTCAGAAGGGTTCCAAGCCGACGCGCACCGTGATGTACGGAAACGAGCCGCGCCAGCAAATCGACGTCTACGAACCCGAAGGCGCGGTCGATGATCTGCCGCTGGTGCTGTTTGTCCATGGCGGCGCATGGCGCGCTGGCGATCACAAGCTGGTGCACGCCAAGCCGACCTATTTTGGTGGCAAAGACATCTATTTTGCCTCCACCGGATACCGCGTCCTGCCCGACGCGCCGGTGGAAGAGCAGGCCAAGGATGTCGGCCTCGCGGTTCAGGCTCTGGTGGGTCAGGCCGGCGCGATTGGCTTTGATCGAGAGCGGTTGGTGATCATGGGCCACTCGGCGGGCGCGCATCTCGCCGCGCTGGTCGCGACCGATCCGCAATACGCCGGCGAAGCGTTCGACGCGATCGAGGGCGTTATCCTGCTCGACGGCGCGGGCTACGACATCGCCAAAAACCTTGCCGAGGCACCGCAACAGGGCAAGTTCATGATCGAAGAAGCCTTTGGCATTGATCCCGCGCGTCACGCAGCGCTCTCACCGGTCACCTATGTCGGTGGGCCGGACGCGCCCAATTGGCTGGCGCTTTATGTCGACTATCGCGCGCCGGCCAAAGCGCAGGCGGAATTGCTGGTCGAAGGCTTGGGCGCTGCGGGCCAATCAGCCAAGGCGGTGCCGATTGCGGGCACCGATCACGGCGGGATGAATCGTGATCTGGGCACCGAAACCGGCGCCGCGCAAACGCAGGCCGTGGATACGTTCTTGGCCGAGCTCTTCGGGTCGTAATCCGAGCGCTCGTCAAGGGTCATGCTGGCGGCCGCGCCCAATCAAGGCCGCTGGCATGGCCACTCGGCTTTTCCTCCGAGAGCTGGAACCCGGCTAACAGCCTTCGCGTGCGCAGTTCGTCTCGCTTGTCCCTTTCGCAAAAGCAGACGGAATTTGCGGTGGCCTGGTGCGGCTGTTGTTGGGGGTGAAAGCGGAAGTCACGGTTCTTGTCGTGACATTGGTAGGAGTGTTGCCAACTCTAACCAATAGCTTATCGCTCTCGCATGGCTCGACGACCGACATACCTGCGTGAAATTGATCCGGTACCGCCCAAGATCGAAAAGCACATGCTGTTGCTCGGATTCGAGCAATCGACTGCGTACTTTGATTGGTGCTGGAGAAACGGGTTCGAAGGGGCGCTAGAAAAGTCCAGCGCGGACTTGATTGAGGAGATCGAAGCACATGAAGCTATCAAGGCTCGACGCGAAGCTCATTCTAAGCTGCACCGAAACCCGAAGCGCTTTTTAGATGCAGTGTTCTCAGGTGAATTACACTCCGAGGAGATTGATCGTCCGATCTTCAAATCTGTAGCAGCCGAGATTGAAGCCTCAAACGAGACAGGTGACACTCGGTCGTCTCTATTCGAGATGTTGCTTCAATTGACCAAGTTTGGTGACTTCGTTTTCCAGACTCTTCCCGACCGCTCCAGCACCCCGTTTGTTCGCGGATTGATCAAGCTACATGATAGAAAGGCTCTGTGGCTTAGGCCGCTCGAGGAATGGAAACCAAAGAGCAAGAACCGCGAACGGATGTTCGGCGAACTTACCCATCACTTGTTTGATCAGTACGGAGATGTGCCAACATTCATGGAAAAGGTCTGGATTCGCGATGACAGACCTAGCTGGCGTTTCCGTGATTGGTACGTGCACCTTGGCCGGGGGCATAACCTGCGGACGGCTAAGTCGCCAATCCCTCTGACAAAGAAGATGGCTCACCATTTCATGAAGGCTCCCGAGGACTTCACGGTTGAGCAGGCATTGCGCTGGGGCCAGATGAAGGCGCTGGGCTGCTCACGGGCTGAAATCGAAGCGGTAGCGGCCTCTCGTCTGGGACGATCACTGATCAACGAAGAGTTCTGGTTTACGGTTTTGCGTTTCATTGCAGACAACCCGATGCTTGATCCTAGGCAGATTGGCCCGATCATCGATTACCTGCAAAACCAACGTTTCGAGAATGTAGAAGTGGAAGTTGCACCGGGAGAATGGCGCACTGAGCCTCCGCCGCAACCTGGACTCTCGATGCGTGGTCGGACAGCGGTAACTCTCTTGCGTCAGGTAGACGACTGGCATCGTGAACTTGGGCGGCTTCGCGACTTGCCCTCTGGCCAGTATGAGCAGGCACCGTTCGGTGGCCTTACTCTCGAGAAAAAGCGAGGTGGCCAAAACGTACGTTGGGTTATCCGGCAACTCAGGTCTTCCAAAGATCTCCAGATCGAGAGCGACGAGCTCCGTCATTGTGTGGCCAGCTATCATTGGTCCTGCGCTAAGGGGCACTGCACGATCTGGAACCTCTCCGTTTCAGACAAAGATGGCAAACCAGAACGCCGCCAAACTATCGAAGTCGACCGAGGCGGAGTGATTGTGCAGTGCCGAGGATTAGCGAACCGAGACCCCACCGCGGAGGAGTGGTCCATCGTCAACGCTTGGGCGAGTGAAGCGAACCTCCAGGTGGCTGGTTACCTCTAAGTCAGATTGTCTGCTTGTGGGTCGAAAGCGGTCATTGGGGGCACGGAGAAAGAACGTCTGCCTTCGCAGCCGTCGCTCTCACAATCCACCACCCAGCCTTGCACCACGAAGCGGAGCTTGCCTGGTGCAGTCAATCAAACGCGGTCACATTGGCGGCCACCGGCCCGGTCCCATCCGCAGCCAACCGTTCGACTGCGCCGCTAAAGCGCGCGCACCTCGCCGCTATCGAGCGCATGTGTGCAGCCCAGCGCGGCTGCGTCTTCACCATCGGCTAGCTGAGCGCAGGTTCGCCAGCCTTCGGCGCGAAGCTGCGCGGCGCGCGCCGGATCATGGCCCAGCGGCAGGTAGACCTTGCGCTCCACCTCGGGTTTGGGCGTCGCGCCCGCGACACGGGCGACATAGAGGGTGAAGCCGGTCGCGGCCTCCTTGCTGCCGGCAATCGTGTAGGTCCCCCCGCGCCCCGCCGCGCCGCGCACGCCGGATGCGTAGAGGGTGAAGCCGAACCAGCTCTGATAGCCGAAGCCGTGCCGCTCGGTCGGGTCGAGCGTGATGCGCACATCGCCCGGCACGCTGGCCGCGATCGCTTCGAGCCCGTCGAGCCGTGTCCCCAGCGCTCCGCCCGCATCGATCGCGCGCAAGGCGCTCAGCGCCTCGGCAAACGGGCCGGTCGCATAAAGCAGCGGGAGATAGGCGCCCCCGCCCACCGCTTTGAGCCCGCCTGCATCCTTGGTATCAAGCTCGCGCCGGATCGCTTCGAGCGTCTCGGGCGCCATCGACAGGTCTTGCGCTGCGAGCGTGTCGATGAGGTCAGGCAAAGTGAAATCGACCGAGAGCCCGGTCAGCCCCGCTGCCTGGCACGCTTCGATCGCGACGCGCACAATCTCGCTCGCCGCAGCGACTGTGTCCGCCCCGATCAGCTCCGCGCCAAGCTGCAAACGCTCGCGCGCGGGGTCAAGCTCGCCGGCGACGATCAGCGCGGTGTCGCCGCAATAGGCAAGGCGTAAGGGGCGCGGCGCATCGGCAAGGCTGGTGGCGGCAATGCGGCCCACTTGCGGGGTAATGTCCGATCGCAGCGCGAGCGTGCGCAGGCTTTCGGGATCAACAAAGCGGAACATCTTCTGGGTCTGGACACCCTCCATCCGCGCAGCCAGAGAGGCTTCGAATTCGAGCAAAGGCGGCCGCACGCGGTCGTATCCATGCGCCTCCACCGCATCGAGAGCCGCGCGCATCGCAAGCGTGATCGCGCGCGCGGCGGCGGGCAGGCGGTCGGCAAGCCCGACGGGCAGAAGATCGGTGGGGTTTGTCATAGGGCTGGGTGCGGGGTCAGGCATTGTGAGCGCCCCCTAGCGGGTCCGGCACCCGGGCGGCAAGCGCTGTGCTGCGCTCAGTCACGCCTGGATGCCGGGATTGCGCGCTCAGAAGACCAGCGCTTTGGCCAGGTTCACGCCTTCGGCCTGTTCGACCTCGGCCACAACATCGGCGCCAAGCGGCTCATCCAGACTGAGCAGCAACACCGCTTCGCCGCCTGCGTCGCGGCGGCCCAGGTTGAACGTGCCGATATTGATGGCGTGATTGCCCATCAGCGTCCCGATCCGGCCGATAAAGCCCGGCTTGTCGTCATTGACGATGTAGAGCATATCGCCGTCGAGCTCGGCTTCGATGCCGATGCCGAAAATCTCGACCAGGCGCGGCCCCCCACTGCCAAAGAGCGTGCCCGCAACCGAGCGCGGCCCCGCATCGGTCTCCACCGTCACGCGCACCAGCGTGTTGAACGCACCCTCGCGCTCATGGCGGATTTCAGAGACTTCAAGCCCGCGCTCTTTGGCAAGATAGGGCGCGTTGACCATGTTCACTGTGTCCGAATAGCGGCGCATAAAGCCTGCCAGCACCGCGCCGGTGATCGGCTGACCGTTGAGCTCAGCCGCCGCGCCTTCGCGCTCGACGCTAATCTTGGTGAGGTTGCCGCGCGCGAGCTGGCCGACGAGCGAACCGAGCTTTTCCGCCAGCGCCATATAGGGTTTGAGCTTGGGCGCCTCTTCCGCCGAAAGCGAGGGCATGTTGAGCGCGTTGGTGACCCCGCCATTGACGAGGTAATCCGCCATCTGTTCGGCCACTTGCAGCGCGACATTGACCTGAGCCTCGGTGGTGCTCGCGCCCAGATGCGGGGTGCAGATGAAGTTGGGCGCGCCGAACAGCGGGCTATCCTTGGCCGGTTCTTGCGCGAACACGTCCAGAGCCGCGCCAGCCACCTGCCCGCTTTCAAGGCAGTCTTTAAGCGCGACCTCATCGATCAGCCCGCCGCGCGCGCAGTTCACAATGCGAATGCCCGGCTTGGCGTTCTCCAAGCGCTCTCGGCTCAGAATGTTGCGCGTCTCATCGGTCAGCGGCGTGTGCAGCGTCACAAAATCGGCGCGGCTCAGCAGCGTATCGAGATCGACCTTTTCAACGCCCATCTCCACCGCCCGGTCCTCGGTGAGGAAGGGATCGTAGGCGATCACCTTCATCTTGAGACCGAGCGCGCGGCTAGCGTAGATTGAGCCGATATTGCCCGCTCCGATCAGGCCCACGGTCTTGCCGGTCACCTCGACGCCCATGAAGTCCTTCTTGGGCCATTCGCCGTTCTGCGTGCGGGTGTTGGCCGCCGGGATCTGACGCGCCAGGGCCATGGTCATCGCGATCGCGTGTTCGGCGGTGGTTATCGAGTTGCCGAACGGCGTGTTCATCACAACCACGCCCTTGCCGCTCGCATAGGGGATATCGACGTTGTCGACGCCAATCCCTGCGCGCCCGATGACTTTGAGGTTGGTCGCCGCGTCAAGAATAGCGGGCGTCACCTTGGTCGAAGAACGAATGGCGAGGCCGTGATATTCGCCAATGCGCGCCGCGAGTTCTTCAGGGCTTTCGCCGGTGATCACATCCACCTCGCAGCCGCGCTCTTCAAAGATACGCGCGGCGTTGGGGTCCATCTTGTCGGAAATGAGTACGCGTGGTTTGGTCATGATTTGATATCCAATTGGTCGTCATCCCCGCGCAGGCGGGGATCCAGAGCGGAGCCATGGTGGTAACAACTGGATTCCCGCATGCGCGGGAATGACGAGTAATAAAAGGGTAAGGACGCTAAGCGTCTCAGCCGTTCTTGACGCTCTCGTAGGCCCATTCGATCCACGGCAGCAGGCGCGAGATATCCTCGGTCTCAAGCGTGCCGCCGCACCAGATGCGCAAGGACGGGGGTGCGTCGCGATAGCCGTTGAAATCGTAGCCCACGTGACGCTCTTCGAGCATCTTGACGATTGTCTTGGGCACTGCGGCCTGGTCTTCGGCAGACAAGCTTTCGTACCATTCGCCGGTGAACTGCATACACACGCCGGTGTTGGTGCGCTTGGCCGGGTCATCGACCATGTTCTTGAGCCACGGCTTGGCTTCGATCCAGTCCTTGACGATTTTCGCGTTGGCGTCAGCGCGTTCGATCATGGCTTTGAGCCCACCGATCGACTTCGCCCATTCGAGCGCAGCGATGTAATCCTCGGTCGCCAGCAAAGACGGCGTGTTGATCGTTGCGCCTTCGAAGATGCCTTTGTTGATCTTATCACCCTTCTTCATGCGGAAGAGCTTGGGCAGCGGCCAGGGCGGATCGTAACTCTCGATGCGTTCCACCGCCTTGGGGCTAAGGATCAGCATGCCGTGCTGCGCTTCCGAGCCCATCACTTTCTGCCAGCTATAGGTCGTCGCATCGAGCTTCGCCCAGTCCATCTCCATCGCGAAGATGGCGCTGGTCGCATCGTTGATCGTGATCCCTTCGCGACCCGGCTCAAGCCAGTCGGTGTCAGGGATCATCGCGCCCGACGTCGTGCCGTTCCAGGTGAAGACCACATCGTTGCGCTGGGGGATAGTGGTGAGGTCGGGGATTTCGCCGTAATCGGCGCTGAGGACCTGCAGATTGGGCAGCTTCAATTGCTTCACCGCGTCCTGGATCCACACATTGCCGAAGCTCTCCCACGCCGCGACCGTTGTCGGGCGCGCGGGATCGAGCATCGCCCACATCGCCGCTTCGATCGCGCCGGTGTCGCTCGCGGGCATGATGCCGACAAGGTAATCCTCGGGAATGCCGAGCAGCTCTTTCGACAGGTCTATCGCGTATTTGAGACGGCCTTTGGCGTGCGCGCTGCGGTGCGAGCGGCCGAGCGAATCGATTTTCAGCTTGTCCAGCGACCAGCCGGGAAACTTCACGGTCGGACCGGATGAAAATTGGGGGCGCTCAGGTTTGAGCGGCGGCTCATGCATGAGCCCACGTGTGTAGTCAGTCATTGTAATCTCTCCTTGCAGAGAGCTCGCGCGGCGTTGGGACCGCGTGGCCCGTCGGTCGCTTTAGAGAGAAGGGCAGGGGTGTCAATGAAGATTGGCGCGAGATCGGTGGAGTGTGCTACGGGATAGAGATTCCCCCCAAGTAAAAGAGCTGCATGGCGTTCACCGATCTTCGCATTGCCCTGTTTAGTGGCAATTACAACTACACCCGCGACGGGGCGAACCAGGCGCTCAATCGGCTGGTGGGTTCGTTGTTGGCCAAAGGCGCGGCGGTGCGCGTCTATTCGCCCAAAGTGGAAAAACCCGCCTTCGAGCCCATCGGAGACCTTGTCGGAACCCCGTCCATCGGGATGCCGTTTGGGCGCGGCGAATACCGCATTCCCACTGGACTTGGCCGACAGGTGCGGCGCGATCTTGAAACGTTCAAGCCCAATGTCCTGCACCTTTCTGCCCCCGACCCATCGGGCCACGCGGCTCTGCGCTGGGCGCAAGATCACGATATTCCGGTGCTCGCCAGCGTGCACACACGCTTTGAAACCTATCCGCGCTATTACAACATGGCGTTTCTGGAACCCGTGATCGCGAAGATTTTGCAACGTTTCTACAATCGCTGCGATGCCTTGGTGGCGCCTTCGCAAAGCATGATTGATGAATTGCTGGCGCAGGACATGCACGACACAATCGGCCTGTGGTCGCGCGGGGTCGAACGCTCGATCTTCTCCTCCGAAAAGCGCGACCTCAACTGGCGGCGCAGCCTTGGGCTGGCGGATGACGATGTCGCGATCGTCTTTCTGGGCCGGCTGGTGATGGAAAAAGGCCTCGACGTTTTTGCCGAAACGATCGTGCAATTGAGGAAGCGCCAAGTCCCGCACAAGGTGCTGGTGATCGGCGATGGCCCGGCACGCTCTTGGTTCGAAGACGCGCTGCCCGGCGGCATCTTTGCCGGCTTCAAAACGGGCGAAGCTTTGGGCGCCGCGCTGGCGAGCGGGGATGTCTTCTTCAACCCCTCGATCACCGAAACCTTTGGCAATGTTACCTTAGAAGCGATGGCGTGCGGGCTGCCGGTGGTGGCCGCCGGAGCCACCGGCGCGGCGAGCATTGTGCTTGATGGTGAGACCGGGCAGCTTGTGCCTCCGGGCAAGACCACGGGCGAGACCGCAAGCCTCTTTGCCGAGGCGATCGCCCCCTATTGCACCGATCCGCAATTGCGCGCGCGGCATGGAACAGCAGGCGAAGCGCGCAGTCTTGAATACAGCTGGGAAGCGATCAATCAGGTCGTCGCCGACATGTATGTCCGCCTGATCGAAGACCGCCGCGCGCTGCAAGAAGCCGAAGCCGCCGAGGCGCTGTCCGCCTGACCGGCCCGGCGCGCTCAGCGCAGAACGCCCGCCTTCGTCATCCGATAGGCGTAATAGGCCACCAGCGTGACCGACAGCCAGATGATCGCGGAAAAAGCGAGGACCATGACCGGCGACATCGCCGCCTCGCCCTGCGCGGCGGGGAAAGGCTCAAGATAGCGGTAAAACGTGTTGACGATGAGGCCAGAAAGCGAGAGCAAAAGGGCGTGCACCGCAAAGCGGCTGCGGAACAACAGGAGCAGCGAGCCCGCCGCGGCGCCCCACACGCCGAAAGCCCAGAAGATGTCCGCCCATAACGGATAGTCTGCAAAATAGGCGGCCACCGCTTCAACCGGGGCTCCCAGATTGGCCGCAGTCTGCGCAATATAGTCCGCGTTGCCCAGCTTGATCTGCAGAAAATCGTTCACGCCGCCGGCGAAGAACAGCAGGCTAAGAACACCCGCCACCCACAAGTG
>CALCCG010000130.1 GCA_937899785.1 uncultured Erythrobacter sp.
CGCAAGATATCGATCTCGGCTTCACCTTTGCAACCTCGATCGCGGACTAAAACGCACTAATCAATTCAGTCTCTCCCGCAGTCTTTGGAATTTTATTGGCCTATGACACGACCAACAACCGCGTGTTCCTTCTCGAAGCCTACGAAGCGGGAAATGGTTTTCAGGCCGGTATGGATCGGGGCACCGAATTGTTAGGAATAGCGACACCGGGGCAAGCGGAGCAGACAGTCTCTTCCTTGCTGGCCTCGGGCGGCCCTCAAGCGGTGGTTGACGCTCTTGGCCCGAGCGATCCGGGAGTGACACGGACCCTGCGTTTTGCCCAAGTCAATGGCACCGTCATCACGGCGGATGTGACCAAAAGCGACTTCTCGCTTGATCCGATTTCGGACCGCTACGGTGCGCTAATTCTCAACGATGGCGGTAAGCAAGTGGGCTACATCAACCTGCGCACCTTCATTGTGGCGGACGCGTCCGATCAGTTGCGCGATGCTTTTGCCCTATTCCAAGCCAATGGCGTAACGGAGCTGATTATTGACCTGCGCTACAATGGCGGCGGCCTTGTCTCTGTCGCCGACACGTTCGGGGATCTGATGGGCGCAGGCCGCGTTGGTCAAGTGTGGAGTGAGACGGTGCTGCGCGCGTCGAAATCATCGGAGAATTCGACCGAATTCTTCCAGGCTGAAGCGAACGCAATTGCGCCTACGAAAATCGCCTTTATTGGGCGTGGCGGCACCGCATCGGCGAGCGAGCTCGTTATCAATTCGATGATCCCTTATGTTGACGCGGCCAATATTGCGCTGATCGGCAGCAACACATTTGGAAAGCCGGTGGGCCAGTTCGGTTTTGATCTAGCCGAGTTCGATCTGCGTATCCGCGCGACCACCTTCCAGACGAACAACGCGGACGGCGACGGAGAGTATTACTCGGGGCTTGCCAGCGTGGTACCGAACACCTGCCAAGCAAGCGACGACATCTTTACCGCTCTGGGTGACACCGGCGAGGCTTCGATTGCGACCGCGCTTGCCTTTCTCAACGGGGTGGCTTGCTCTCCGATTTCGGGTGGGGGGATCACTACGCAAAGCGTCGGTGGACGTGAAGTGCTGCAGCCCAGCCGCCCGAGCGCGGCTCAGTACCAGATCCCAGGCGTGTTCTGATCCCCGGCCACGAAGCGTGCCCGCGCTCGCTACTCCGCCGCCATCCGCACGCGGTCAGGATCTTCTCCAAGCGCGTAAGCGATCGCAGCGCCGATCACTTTGTCTGCAGCGGCGGGCTTGGCGATCAATTCGGCGTCAAGTTCGCGGACTTGCTCATCGTGACGGTCAAGGTCACCGGAATGGAGAATGAAAGGAATTCCCAGTCGGTCGAGCTCTTGGGTCACACTATAACACGTACGCCCTTCGCCAAGCGAGACGTCGAGCACGGCAACGGTCATTTCGCCAGCGTGCTTGGTGATCAGGTCTAACGCTTCCGATGCCGTCGCAGCGGTGAGTGCTTTGTAGCCAAAGTCCTTCGCGGCGAACTCCAGATCCATCAGGATCAGGGGCTCGTCTTCCAACAGAAGGACACAATGCGCCATCGCCAGTTAGCCCGCACTTCGCGCTGGGACGGTGATGGTGACGGTCAACCCGTTCTCGGACCAATCGCGCTCTATCGCACCGCGCGCCGTCGCCAGCAAACGTTCAACGATCGCGGTCCCGGTTCCTGCAACAATGGCTTCGGCGTCCACCGGTGGACCGCCTTGCTCCGACCAAACGATCACCAAAGTTGATCCGTCTTCGCTTGGCCGCCAGTCGACGCTAACCTGCCCAGTTTCGGAAGACCAAGCGCCATGTTTGGTTGCGTTGGCCGCAAGCTCATGAAGGACAAGACCAACAATCGAAATCACGGTGAAAGGCATTCGCACACCGTTTCCCGTCAGCAAGAGCCGCTCCGAATCGCGATCGTAGGGCATGAGCACAGCCCGGATGGCCTCGCCGATATCAATGCTGCCCGATGACGCATCGTCGAGCGTCGTCTCGTAGGCGCGCCCCAGCGCCTGAATGCGCGCGTTGATTTCCGCCGCCTCACTCTGGATGCCGCGCACTCGCCCCGTCACATTGACGATGCCTGAGATCACAGCGAACATATTCTTCATCCGGTGAGATAGCTCGCGCGCCATTTCCTTGGCGTGACGCTCCTCGGCCCGCGCCGCGCGGACATCAGAAACGTCCCACTGGCTGCCAAAGAAGTACACGAGCTTGCCCTGATCGTTGTAGATCGGTCCCAGATGCAACGCGTTCCAAAACGTCGTGCCGTTCTTGCGATAATTGAGCAACTCTACGACGACGACATCTTCGTTCGCGATCGCTTCGCGAATTCGGGCCACCGGCTCAGGGTCAGTCTTGGGGCCTTGGAGGAAACGGCAGTTGCGCCCAACGGTCTCCTCCTCGGAATAGCCCGTCAACCGGCGAAAGGCGCGATTGGCAAAGACGATGGGCAGGTCCGCTTGGTTGGGATCGCACAAACAAATTGCCATACGGGTCTGCGCCATGGCTTGTTCAAACAGGACCCCCGACGCGCCAGAAAACTGGGCGGAGCGATGCCCAGACCGAAAACGCTCAGGAGCATCGTCAAACCGCATAGCGGCCTGGTTGGACCGGTTGGGAATACTCTCGTCATCCGTGCTCATGGCGCCCCACCTTTATCGACGCAAAGAGACGGCTCCCGCAAAGAGATAAGCGATTGGGGCGCCACACGATCGCAGCGAGTAAGCCCGACAATCGCATTGCAGCGGACACTGGTTGCTACCTCAGCGCCGACGTTCTTGCAGACTACCAAAAAGGTCCTCGACCAAGCGGCCGAACGCAGCGCCATGGTGATCCCTCCCATTATCAGCGCGTTGAGTTTCCAAAGACGTGTATCACCTGCGACATGGCCCTTGGCAAGAGCGCGAAGCGTGAGTTGAGTATTACTCAAGGATCGCCGAATTGGACGACGGGTGCCTCGTCGGTGTAGGCGCAGCCCAACAAGGTTTTCTGACCCAGCGCCGCCATCGCAGCGAAGGGATAGAGACGACCGCTTATCCCATCGCTGCACTCACCCGGTCTGACTGCGATCTGCACCGCCTTTCCATCCAACTCTCCAGAATAGCCAAGGCCGTTATTGCCCGCGAACCGCGTAACAACGAAGAGAACGCCATCAGGGTTTTCGTACGATGAGAGGCGCGCTTTGTGGGTTCCGTCTGGCTGTTGCTCGATGCGCACGCTCCAGAACGGTTCGGTGCCGGACAGGGTGATCACAGCGTCTGGCGCGATGCCATTATAGGCCGCGCCACCGCGATCCATCGTATTCGACGGTCCACAAGCGACAAGCGCGAGTGTCGTAAACAAGAGTAAGCGAGCCGCCATTCCTTGTCCCATCATGCAAAAGGCGGACCCGGTCGAGAGTCCGCCTTCGCGTGGTTGCTTGGACCGAACGCCTCGCGTTTACTGCGGCATCAGAACGGTGTCGACCACGTGCACAAGGCCATTCGAGGCTTCGATATCAGTGGTGGTTACCGTCGAAGTGCCGCCGGCAGCGTCGGTCAGTACCACAGCGCCGTCGACAATCGCGGCGGTGAAGGTGCCGCCGCCAACCGTGGTAACCGTGTGCGTGCCTTCGCCGGCCGCAATGGCATCGGTCAGCGTTGCCGCGTCCACCGCGCCTTCAACCACATGGTATTGAAGAATGGTCGTAAGGGTATCGACATCTTCCGTGGTGAGTTTTTCAACCGCTCCTTCGGGCAATTTGCCGAACGCGTCGTTGGTCGGGGCAAAGACCGTGAAAGGGCCTTCGCCGCTCAGCACGGTGCCAAGGCCGGCCGCGGTCACGGCGGCAACAAGCGTCGAGAAGCTGTCATCGCCTTGGGCCACTTCGACAATGTTGCCAGCGGGGGTGGCTTCTTCAGTGACTGCGGTTTCTTCCGGGGCGGTTTCGTTTGCGGTCTCGCCAGCGCAAGCGGCCATAGAAAAAGCGATGGCCGAAACGAGCGTAAACTTGAGAGTCTTCATAGCGGGCGTCCTTGTGTTTGCCTGAGAAAGTGTAGGTACGATCGGCGATGAGTGACAGAGCCAATCACGCAAAGATACGAATAACGTTGGCCAATGGTTGTTCCGAACCGAGTCCGCCAAGCCCCCAGTTGACAAAACAACGCACCCCCGGCGTGGTTGGCCAGCGTGTTACTTGCCGAGAGGAATAACCCGCGTGAATAAGTTCCTAGCGCGCTTGCCCCGAACGGAACCGGAGGGCCCTGCGGCCATTTTCAGGTCATGATTTTCATCCCGACGCGAAGCGCTGGTCTTGAGCGGCTGGCTGACTTTCTGCCGCGCGCGGGCCGCGCCTACGCAGCCAACCGCAACCACGACAATGGGTGGCCCACCGATGGAGGGTCGCGTCCAAACGTGTCCCAGCTGTCTCCATGGCTGCACAGCGGTCTACTGAGTGAGCGCGAAGTCATCGAAGCCGTGCTGGAAGAGCACTCACCCGACGCAGCCGAAAAATTTGTCATGGAGGTCTTCTGGCGGATCTACTTCAAAGGGTATCTCGAGCAGCACCCCGGCGCATGGGGCCGCTATTGCGCGAACCGAGATACAGCGTTGCGCCGGATCGAAGGCGACACAGGGCTGCACGCTTTGTACCTCCAAGCGACAGAGGGGCGTACGGGAATTGCGGTGTTCGATCATTGGGCGAAGGAGCTTGTCGAGACCGGTTATCTGCACAACCACGCTCGCATGTGGTTCGCGAGCCTGTGGATCTTCACACTCGGCCTCGATTGGGAGCTGGGTGCGGACTTTTTCTTGCGGCATTTGATCGATGGCGATGCAGCCTCCAACACTTTGAGCTGGCGGTGGGTGGGTGGCCTGCACACCAAGGGCAAGACCTATCTCGCCCAGCCAGAAAACATCGCGCGCTTTACAGCGAACCACCCCTTAGGCCCCTTCTACGCTGATGGCCTCGCTCAGGAAGCCCAAGCGCTTAAAGAACCGGTTATGCCTGCCCGCAAGCCGCTCGATTTACCGCACCGGTTCGACTTAGGCACGCTGCGAGAGCCCTACGCTCTTATTCTGCACGACGAAGCGGCGAGCGCCGTTCCATTTGATCTGCCCTACCCGCCCGCTATCGTTATCGGCGCGGCGCGGCCCGAAGCACGGTCCCCATATCCTGTCGGCAAGCCAGCGCGAGCATTCGCAGAATCCGCGGTGCTATCTGGCGCTCAAGACGCCGAGCAAACCTACAACGCTCCCTTTGTTACCTGGACGCGCGATTTGGCCCTCGCCGATATTCTCGGCACCACAAACGTTCAGCAAGTCGTGCTCCCTTACCTTCCAACAGGCTGGACGCGCGATGCGCTGATGCCGCACATAGCCTCGCTTCTTTCCGATCGCCGCGCGCGTGTTCTGCTTAACGATCTCAACCGGGCCACGTGGCCGTATGCAACGGCCGGTTTCTTTGGCGTCAAAAAGCGAATCGATCACATCCTTGCAGGGCTTGGGTCGCCCGGGCGGATCTCCAGCGCCAGTACGTGAGGTCCAAGCCGCACGCGAAAATCGGTTAACCGCATCCTTACCGTTGCGATCTAACGCCACAAGCTGCGGGTAACCGAGGCGTACCAGATGAAGTATCCCAATCGGATCCAGGCAGCTTTGCTGCTTGATCAACGGTTTGAAGAGCTCGACGCAATAACGCGCGACTTTGCGCGGATCATCGAGATGAAGTCGGGCGCCACCTTCAACATTCCGGAGCATCAGCCGGGTGCGTTCGCCCGATTGTTCGGCGGGGGTGCAGAGCTGATGCTGACCTTTGAATATGTTGAGGGGCCGCCCGATGAAACCGTCTTTGAAGGGGCGCTCGCTTCGCCGGTCACCGCGATACGCACGCCAGATATGCCCGACCGCCTCTCTGCCGCGCGCAGCCATATCTTGCTCGAAGTGTCGCAGGGCACGCTCGGCGGGCTTGAGCTCGATCCGGACAAGGCCTCACTCATGCAAGAGCTCGGCGCGGTGCCTGTCGGCGCGACACAGGCGGACTTCACCCGCCGCCTCGAAACGCTCAGCCTCATGGCGCGCGTTGCCACCGATCACATTCAGCCGAGCGTTATCCACTGGACCCAGTCCGACCAGTTGTTCGAACCCGAAGCCTTCGAAGCCGCTTTGGCCGAAGGCTTCCCGGGTCCGTTGACCCTGCATCCCTTGCTCTACAGCCAAGGCAAGGCGGACGACGCGCCCGGTTCCATCGGTCTTCGAACCTTTGGCGCGCGCCACTGGCTTGGTCGCGAGCTGCACGTCCCGCCCAGCGTGCTACCGTGGTCTGCCGCCTTCCAGACCGCGCTTGGCTTTTGCACTGCGGCGGCTGCACCCGATGCCAAGGTTCCCGCCGATGGCGACACGTATGAGACTCCGGATGGCGGCGAGATCTGGCGAGTTCACCACCGCGATGACGCTTCTGATCCGGACGCCTTGAGTCCAAAAAGCGACACCATCCCACTCTACGAACTCGTGCCGCTGCGCCACGATGCATACCAGTTCCTGACCGATGACTACGCGCTTCAGGCCAACGTCCTTTGCAACCGCACGCCAAAGCCCAAATCCGAGACTGCAGCCACCGCCGCAGACCAAGCCGAAACCGAAGAGGCCAGCAGCCTCGCCGAACTCGAAGCGGCGCTAGCCGAAGGTCGCGCCGAAGCCGCTGCCAACCCTCCCGAGCCACTTCCCGCAACCCTCAACGCGGGCGCTCCAAGCCAACCCGGCGACGCAACCGTGTCCGGACGTAGCCTACGAGCCCGCGTGTTCGGCGCCAGAGACGCGCTTACCGAAGCGCCGGGCGACGCTTACAAGGACGCCTGAGCCGGGGTCGCAAGCCCCAAGTGAGCGTGTCTCAATGACCATGCCCCAGGCCATGGTGCAAAAGGGAGCCCGAAAGCCACCCAAGCGCGGGCATCACAGGACTTTGTCAGGGCGAGGTTCGTGACGGTGCTTGTCGCCTTTGCCAAAATGGCGCTCCAGCCGTTCCGCCAGCGTGTTCGCGGCCTTGCGCGCCGCGTCGTCAACCTTGGCCGCATGGCCCGAAACGCCGAGCGGTTTGCCGCCGCGCGGACGCGCTTCGATCATGCAGGTCTTGTCATCCGCTCCACCCTTGCGGGCGTTCTCGTCCGAAATGTGCACTTCAAGCCGCGTAAGCCGGTCTTCAAACCGCGCAAGCTTGTCGCGCAGCATCGCCTCGATACGCTCGGCGACGTTCTCAGTGCCCATAACGGAGCTGTCGGTGTTGAACTGGATCTGCATGTCTGACATCGTTGCGATGCTCCTCTCGTTGTGCCCCCTGTTGAGCCCAATGTGGGATGAGAGAAGCTGATTTTCCAGCAAAATCGCACCCCGCGCGGTGGCGCAACGCCGCCAACCCTTGCCCCCAGACCGCACCGCTCCAGCGCCGTGTAGGAGACACAGGTTACACAGTCTGAAAGCAAAACATCTTCCCCCAGACACCGCGCCATGGGGACCCGCCGAACGGGCCCGGCGAACGGGCCCGGCCAAGCCGCTGAAACCGGGCCAGGGCGTCAACAAAGAAAGCCTGGGAACCATCGTGCAGTTCAAGCCGGATTTTGGCCGTGTCGGAAAGCCCTCGCGGCGCTGCTGCAACGGATGCGCGCATTCGGGCATTGCCTTGGCCGCGCCGCCCACATATCTCCGATCCCGGCACCCGCCCAGTTACCGCTTTCCTTTGAGGAGACACTGACCCATGCGCATAGCTCTCTCGACCGTCCTGGCCACCGCCCTCCTCGCCACCGCGCCGGGCGCCTTTGCGCCGGCGGCCGCGCAGTCGACTCAAGATCGATTTGAAGTCGGGTTCCAACAACGCGAGGCGCAGCGGCGCGCGCAGATTTCGGGCGCAATGCGCCTCAGCGATGAAGAGGCGGCCAAGTTCTGGCCGATCTATGACCAGTATCGCCTTTCAACCAAGGCGTTGGAGCTGCGGCGTCTCGGCCTGCTTAAGGTCCTTGCGGAAAACATGGTTGGGATGGACGATGAAACCGCTTCGAGTATTGTCGAAGGTGGTCTTGCGGCCGAAGCCGAAGGGATTGAACTCAAAGAGGACTATCTCGAAAAGGTCGCCGATTTCCTGTCTGGCCCGCGCTATCTGCGCCTGTTCCAGATCGAGATGAAGCTCGATGCGATGCTGGTCTATGGGGTGACCCAGCAAATCCCGCTCGCGGTGACCGAGGAAGAGCGCGAGATTCTCGAAAGCCGGGCCGCCGCGAAGAAGGAAGCCGAACGCCAGAAAGCCAACGCCCAAAGCCCCACGACATGACGACGGCATAACGGGCTGGCGCGGGTGCGCTCGCGAGGCTGCGCGCGCCAGGCTTAGGCGCAGGGGGCGTTTGTCATTCGCTCGGAGAGGGCCGGTTTCGGCGGGGTAGGAGAGTTCCTTCACACCGCCCGCGCCGCCGCCGATTCTTCGCTCGCCTTGCTCAGCGCGGGCGCAACGGAACTTAAAGCGTGGGGGCAAGACGCGCCCCCACCCCCGCACCATCGGCATCCGCTTGGTTGTGCAAACTCCTGGGACTTCGCGGGCGGTGGGGGATCGCGGCCAAACAGGGGCAACCTTCGCTGACTGTGATCGGATTTCTGATATTGCAAGTCATTCGCATATTTGCGATAAAGTGCGGATGCATTCCCAAGCCCATCCCTACCGGCGCGACCTGGCTAAGACCTTCAGCTTCCTCGCGCTGCACTTCATCGTCGGTTTCTCAGTCGCCTACGCCTTCACCGGCGAAGTGGGGGTTTCGAGCGCGATCGCGCTGGTCGAACCGCTGGCCAACGCGGTGGTGTTCTTCTTTCACGAGCGCGCGTGGCGCCAGGATTTCAGCTGGTGGGATTTCCTCGCTCATCGCGGCGCGCCGGAAAGCGAGTTCGGCCCCCGGGTCGATGCAAGCGACGAACCCGGAAACACGCCCACGCCGACCCAATCCTGATCGTCGACAGGGATCGCCGACAGGGCCCACCCTGATCGCGGACGGGCCCCGCTGGCACGGCGCGGTTTCCCAACACGCTGCGCGTCCACATCCCGCGCGTCACCACTTGGTTACCGCACTCTTTAGAAATTGCTCACGGTTTTGTCGGATAGAGCGGCGGAGCTAACCGGATTGGACCGTGTTTGAAGTGAAATCTGTGTCGCGTCTTTGCCAGGCGTTGAGCGCCGCGATTGCGGGCGTGATCCTCACCGGGATCATCGCTCCGCGCGTGCACGCTCAGGCCCAGTTCGACTGCACCGGCGATATCTATCAGGTGCAAAGCGGGCAGCTGCGCATCTTCGATCCGATCAACTCGGTTTACACCAATATCGGGCCCAGCAACCCCTCCTACAACTCGCTCGCCTTCAACCTGTCCGATCGATTGCTTTACGCCACGCGCAACAATTCGGTCGTGCGGATTGACGCGAACGGAACGCTGACAACGCTTTTTAGCATTGGGTTCAACTCGTTCATCGGGGACATGGATGAGAACAACAATCTCTACCTGCGCCGCAACAGCGACGAGATGGTACAGGTCAACGTCGTCACTCAGACGATCACCAATATCCCTCTTTCGACCACGCTCTCGGCCGGAGCCGCCGACTGGGCCTTCGTCGACACGCCGCAAGGGCCAAGGCTGATCGCGCCGGGGCGCGCGGAACTCTCGCTGATCGACACCAACACTGGCCAGAACTCAACCGCGCCGATTGCCAACTATCCTAACGAAGGATCGACCGGAGCGGTGTGGGCGGATTCGGCGGGGCGAGTGTTCGTGTTTCGCAACAACACCGGCAATGTCTATGAGATTTTCGACTATCTTACCGCGAACCCCCGCGCGCGGTTGGTCGCCGTCGGCACTCCGAGCGGTAACAATGACGGCACCTCCTGCCGTCTTGAGCCCTTCCCCAACCTATCGCCGGTTGCGTTCAACGACGCCTTCCTGACCCCGTTTGAAACCGCGCTGAGCGGCGTCAACGTGATTGCGGATAACGGCAATGGCGAAGACAACGATCCCGATGGCACGCCCGTGACCATAAATGACCCGCTGATCGACTCACCAAGCAATGGCAGCGTCACAATCAACGATGCAGGTGATTTCGAATACACGCCGGATCCGGGATTTTCCGGTGTTGACCAGTTCACCTATGAGATCGTTGACGGCTCCGGGCTGACCGCGCAGGCTGTGGTCACGATCACCGTGACGCGCCCCAATATTGGCGTGACCAAAATCTCCAGCCTGCACAGCGAAAGCGCGCAGGGCGATGTCCGGGTCTCGGGCAACGATGTGGTCTATTCGATCGTGGTCAGCAATTCCGGTAATCAGGCGGTGGACGCCGACACGCTGTTTGTTGTCGACACCTGGCCCGCCGATCTGGCCTTTCGCACGGGCGACATCGACAGCGATGGCTCATCCAGCTTCGCCGACACCGACCCCGTCGTATGGCAGGACAACGCCAGCGGGCTCACCTTCGACTTCGCACGCGACGTGCGCTTTTCAAGCGGGTCGTCGCGACCAACGAGCCTGGCGGATTGCACCCACACCTTGTCGGGCGGCTACGACACGAATGTCCGTTATGTGTGCATCCGCCCGCTGGGCGCGTTTGCGGCGGGCGGGCAAGCGCGCTTCTTCATGCGCGGGCGGATCGAGTAGAGCGGGGCCGCGGGGCCTTTGGAGAGGCGCGCGCTATTCTTGCGGGTTGTGCGCGATGCACTCCACCTCAATCGCCGCGCCCAGCGCCAGCTCCTTGACCGCCACAGTTGAGCGCGCGGGGTAGCGCCCTTCTGTGAAGAAGGTGCGGTAGACCGCGTTGAACTTGGCGAAGTCGTTTATGTCGGCGAGGAACACGGTGCATTTGAAGACCGCGTCATGCGTGAGGTCGTATTTGGCGAGCGTCTCGCCAATACTCATCATCGCGCGGCGGGTTTGGCCGAGAATCCCACCGGGGACGAGCCCACTGCCATCAGCCGCCGTCCCTAGCTTACCCGCCAGATAAAGAACATCGCCAACCTGCACGGCTTCGGAATAGGGCGTGGCGCTGCCTTTGAGGGGAAGAAAGGCGGGTCGGCCAGTGCCGTCATCCTGCGCGTGCGCGACGGGCGTGAATATAAGGGCGGCGAGGGCAACAAGTGCGGTGATGGTGGCTAGTGCGGCGCGCATAGTGAAGTTCTCCTTCTGAGCAGTCTTAGCGGTTCAAAGACACAAAGCGAGCAGCACCATCGAGGCAGTGCAAGCCAGCGTGCGGATATGGTTGAAGGGCGTCCAGTTCGAGAGGTAAAGCCGCCAAATCCCGGTGCCCTCCTCCGACCCCGCCTCGACCGCGTCGAGCCGGTTGTTGAGCGGCACATTGCCCGCCACCGTCACCACGAACATGCCCACCACATAGACGCCGCCGCCCGCCGCCATCAAAAGGCTGTTCGCGCCGCCAAACCCCATCAGGCCCAGAACCGCCAACGCCGCGCAGACAAGGCTGCTGGCGAAGAAGAGCGGGAGAAACGCGCTTTGCACGATCACACGGTTGATCGATTGCATCGCGCGCGCTCCGGCTTCGTCGCCCAGCTCGGCAAAGGCGCGCATCGCGAAGGTCGAAAAGGTGAAATAGACACCCGCCATGATCCCCGCCGAAACGATCGAAAACCACAGCAGGCTGTTAACCAGCAGATCCATGCCCCACTCCCTGTTTGCGCGCCCCTAACGCAGCGGAGTCTAGGCGTCGACGTCTGCTTCCGGCAAGTAGAGCTTCTCGCCCTTCTCCTTATAGACGCGGCTCATCTCTTCCATGCCGGCTTCGGCATTGGCTACGGCCTCCGGAGAGGTCGCGGCGAGGAAGCCGTCGGGATCGCTGTTCTGCTTGGCGGCGAAGTCGCGCACTTCCTGGCTGATCTTCATCGAGCAGAACTTGGGCCCGCACATCGAGCAGAAATGCGCGGTCTTTGCGCCCTCAGCGGGTAGCGTCTGGTCGTGATATTGCTCGGCGGTGTCCGGGTCGAGGCTCAGGTTGAACTGATCGCGCCAGCGGAATTCGAAACGCGCCTTAGACAGCGCATCATCACGCACCTTGGCCGCCGGGTGGCCCTTGGCCAGATCCGCTGCGTGGGCCGCGAGCTTATACGTCACCACGCCCACTTTCACATCGTCGCGGTCGGGCAGGCCCAGGTGCTCCTTGGGCGTGACGTAGCAGAGCATCGCGGTGCCGTACCAACCGATCTGCGCCGCACCAATGCCGCTGGTGATATGGTCGTATCCCGGCGCGATATCGGTGACGAGCGGGCCAAGCGTGTAGAACGGGGCTTCGCCGCAGACCTGCAGCTGCTTTTCCATGTTCTCCTTGATCTTGTGCATGGGCACGTGGCCCGGCCCTTCGATCATGACCTGAACGTCCTGCTCCCAAGCGCGGTGGGTGAGTTCGCCCAGAGTGTAGAGTTCGGAGAATTGCGCTTCGTCGTTGGCGTCGGCAATTGAGCCAGGGCGCAGGCCATCGCCTAGCGAATAGGCGATGTCATAGGCTTTCATGATCTCGGTGATGTCGTCGAAGTGCTCGTAGAGGAAGCTCTCCTTGTGGT
>CALCCG010000131.1 GCA_937899785.1 uncultured Erythrobacter sp.
AGCAGCACGACCGCCTGATTCATACCCGTTTCAAACACGTCGCGCGTGGAGCTTAACTTGGCGTATTTGCCATCGTGGCGCAGATAAGGACCATAACGACCGATCGCGGCCTCGATCTCCTTGCCCGTTTCCGGGTGCGCGCCGAGTGTACGCGGCAGGTCGAGCAACTTCACCGCCCAATCGAGATTGAAATCGTCCAGGTCCTTGGGGATCGACGCGTTCTTGTTCTTCCCGTCGACATGCATCTGGATATAGGCGCCGTAGCGCCCGGATTTGCGATGGATCTCCGCCCCGGTTGACGGATGCTCGCCCATAAGTCCGTCGACGGCGGCTTCATCACCACCGTCACGCGGTGGGCCAAATGTGCGGGTGTATTTGCATTCGGGGTAATTGGCGCAGGCGATGAAAGCGCCGTTGCGTCCACCGCGCAGACTCAACCGTCCATTTACGCGGCCCTCTTGTTCGCACAGCGGGCAATGGCGCGGGTCCTTGCCGTCCTCGCGCGCTGGGAAGAGATAATCGGAGAGATATTCGTCGAGCACCTCGGTCACTTCGGACGGGAGCTTCTCCATCACCTCTTCGGTTTTGGGCTTGAAGTCCTTCCAGAACTTGCCGAGCAAGTCCTTGTAATTCTCACGCCCGTCCGACACCACATCGAGCTCGTCTTCGAGGCCTGCGGTGAAATCGTACGCGACGTAGTTCGGGAAGAAGCGTTCCAGGAACGAGGTGAGCAGGCGGCCCGAATCCTCGGCGAAGAAGCGCTTGCTTTCCACCCGCACATAGGCGCGGTCGCGCAGGGTCTGAATGGTCGAGGCGTAGGTCGAGGGGCGGCCAATACCCAGCTCTTCCAGCCGCTTGACGAGGCTGGCTTCGGAGAATCGCGGTGGCGGCTGGGTGAAGTGCTGGTTGGCCTCCACACCCTGTTTGGCGGGCATATCGCCTGCCTTGAGGACCGGGAGCAGACCCTCCTCATCCTCTTCCTTGTCGTCAAAGCCTTCCTGATAGACCGCAAAGAAGCCCGGGAAGACCACGACCTGGCCGGTTGCGCGCAGCTCGTGCTGGCCCGTGGGATCGCGCAAGGTGACCGTGGTGCGCTCCAATTGCGCGGTCGCCATCTGGCTGGCCATGGCGCGCTTCCAGATCAGCGCGTAGAGCTTGGCCTCATCGCCGCTGGCAAAGCGATCCTTGGAAAAATCGGTCGGGCGGATCGCCTCGTGGGCCTCCTGCGCGTTCTTGGCCTTGGTGGCGTAGAAGCGCGGCTTTTCGGGGCAATAAGAGGCCTCGTACCGCTCGCCAATCGCCTGACGGCAGGCGGCGATGGCCGAGCCATCCATCTGGACGCCATCGGTGCGCATATAGGTGATCGCGCCCGCTTCGTAGAGCCGCTGCGCGGTGCTCATCGTTTGGCTGGCGGAGAAGCCAAGCTTGCGCGCCGCTTCCTGCTGCATGGTCGAGGTGGTGAACGGCGGCGCGGGGTTGCGCTTCAGCGGCTTCTTTTCAACCTCCTCGACCGTGAAACGGCCCGCCTCGACCGCAGCCTTGGCTTCCTCAGCGATCCCCTGATGGCCAAGGCTCAGCTTTTCGAGCTTCTCGCCTTTGTATCTGACCAAGCGTGCATCGAACTGGGTGGAATCGTGCTCCAGCTTGGCAATGACGGACCAGTATTCGTCCGGTTTGAACGCTTCGATCTCGCGCTCACGCTCAACGATCAGGCGCAAGGCCACCGATTGCACACGGCCCGCCGACTTTGCCCCCGGCAGCTTGCGCCACAGGACGGGTGAGAGCGTGAAGCCGAACAGGTAATCGAGAGCGCGGCGACCCAGATACGCGTCGATCAGGTCCTGATCGAGCTCGCGCGGAGCGGCCATCGCGTCGGTGACCGCCTTTTTCGTGATCGCGTTGAAGGTCACCCGCTCCACCTCGCTCGGCAGCGCGCGGCGCTTTTTCAGCAAATCGAGCACGTGCCAGCTGATCGCCTCGCCTTCGCGATCAGGGTCGGTTGCAAGCACAAGGCGGTCCGCGCCCTTGGCCGCGTCGGCGATGGCTTTCACCTGTTCGCGGTTGCGCTTGTCGGAATAGACCTCCCAGTCCATCGCGAAGTCTTCGTCCGGCCTGACGCTGCCATCCTTGGGCGGCAGATCGCGGACATGGCCGTAGGAGGCGAGGACCTTGTAGTCCTTGCCCAGATACTTCTCGATGGTTTTCGCCTTGGCGGGCGATTCAACGATGACAAGCTGCATGGTGGGTCGAAGAGGTCCTTACACGTGTACGCACGCGCGAGGGTGGAGAGGTTTCGCGCGCGACGTCAAGGGGCCGCTAGACGCAAAATGGCTGCGGCTCAAACCCCAATCGCGACGGAACAATCAAATGAGCCGGCTAACCCCGCCGCCCTCATGGCGTTCCAGTTCGCCCGCCAGCTCCATTTCCAGCAAGGCCATCTGCACCTCAGCCGGGCTCGCGCCGGTTTGGCGGACCAGTTCGTCCACCCCAATGGGAGCCTTGGTGAGCAAGCGGGCAATATCGCCGCTGTGGTCCACCTTGCTCTCACCCCATTCCATTTCGCGCAGCTCGGCGTAGTCGAACGGTCCGCTCTCCTCACCCACCCGAAAGGTGGAACGCGGCGCGCCGGTAAAGCCTTCGAGCAGCTCGATTACGTCTTCAACCGATTGGACCAGCACCGCGCCTTCGCGAATAAGCTGGTTGCAGCCCAAGGAGCGTGTGTCGAGCGGAGACCCGGGGATCGCCATGACCTCGCGTCCCGCTTCGCCCGCCAGCCTCGCGGTGATCAACGTGCCCGATTTGGGCGCGGCCTCAACCACCAAGGTGCCGCTGGAAAGCCCGGCTATGATGCGGTTGCGGCTGGGGAAATGGCGACCGCGCGGCTCGGTCTTTGGCGGCTGTTCGGCGACCAGCAGGCCTTCGTTGGCGATACGCTCCTGCAGCTTTGTGTGCTGCGGGGGATAGGCGATATCGATCCCGCTTGCGATGACACCGATTGTCTTGGGCAAGGCGCCTTCGTGGCTGGCTCCGTCGATGCCGCGCGCCAGGCCTGACACAATGGCAAAGCCCGCCTCAGCCAGCTGCGCCGCCCAATCGCGCGCCAGCTTGACCGACGCCGCCGACGCGTTGCGCGCGCCAACCATAGCGACGCACGGCCCGCTCGCCAGCGTCACATGACCACGGCAGGTGAGGATCGGCGGCGCGCTTTCCAGCTCGCCCAGAAGCGGCGGGTACTCGGCCTGAGCGTGAAACAGATAGCGCGCCCCGGCGGCAATCACCGCCTCGATCTCCGCCTCGATTCGATCGGTCTTGGCGGGGCGGTAGGGGGTCTTTCCGCGGCTCCCCAGATCGGGAAGCGCGTCGATGGCCGCCTCAGCCCCACCAAAGCGGGCCAGCAAAGCGCGGTAGCTCACCGGTCCGATAATGGGGGATCGAAGCAGCCGAATGCGCGCGAACGCCTCGGGCTGCGAAACGGTCACTTGGACGAGCCGATCTTGGGCTCTTGCCCCGCAAACAGCCGCTTGATGTTCTCATTGTGCTTGATGACAACGATCGCCTGGATTGCCAGCAAGGGCAAAAACAGCGGCACAAAGCTCGAAAACCCGAAGAACGGCGCGAAAAAGGCCACCACCGGTGCGACGCTGACCGCGCTGAGCGAGGCGATCGAAGAGGTGCGAGTGAGCGCAATCGCCCCGGCCCAAACCGCCGCGCATATCAGCATTAACGGCCAGGACAGCGCGCCGCACACACCGGCTGCCGTCGCAAATCCCTTGCCACCCTTGAAGGCGAGCCACGGCGTGTAGCAATGCCCCGCCACGGCGCCGACCGCTGCAACGCCCTCGCTGCCCGGCCAGAACGCGGCGGCGATCAGAACCGCAGCGACGCCTTTGCCCGCGTCGAGCAGGACGGTGGCCAGCGCCAGCCCTTTGTTGCCGGTGCGCAGCACATTGGTCGCGCCGATGCTGCCACTGCCGATCTGGCGCACATCCCCCAGCCCTGCGGCGCGCGTCAGGATCAGCCCGAAAGGTATCGAGCCGAGAAAAAAGCCGAGAATTGCAGCGAGAAACAGTCCCATGGCGCCCTCATACCCCGCGCGATCCATTTGTCTAAGTCTATGCGCGCTCGATCCTCTGAATGCCTATACGGGATCGCGATTCTACGGTCCAACCGTACTTTCGCCTTTGCTCGCACACCGTTAGTCTGCGCCTCGATGGATCACGCGCATCGCCTCTCCAAGCTGACCGAGCGAGAGAAAGACGTCTTGCGGCGTTGGCAGACACGCAAGACGGCCAAGGAGATTGCGCTTGATCTGGGCGTCTCGCACCATGCGGTGGAAAAGAGGCTGAAGATGGCGCGCGCCAAGCTCGATGTGAGCTCGTCGCTCGAGGCCGCGCGGCTGCTGAGCGAGGCTGAGGGGTACCAGCAAACCGTAGCCCAGCCGCCGGACCTCGCAACCGAAAGTGTCTCGGCAAAAAGCGGGTGGAACATACCCTTAGTCACAGGAGCCATCAGTATGAGCGCATTTGCCATCGCAGCCGCCATCATCCTTTCGCAATCGAGCGTCGCCAAATTGCCTCTCAAACCAGACGATCTCTTGCTCGTTGCCCCGGTCCCTTTCGCGCAACTAGACAAGAACGGCTCAGGCTTTTTGGAAGGCGACGAAACGCCGCCGTTTATCCTTGCAAAAGGACGAGCGTCCTTCACGGAGAACAAGAAAGGCGAGCGTGAACTGCAAGCGGATCAACTCATCATTGATCACAGTTCGCTCCGACAAAGCTTTTATAAGCAGGCTGATAGCAACAGCGATGGCCGGGTCTCGCCGCAGGAATTCGCGCAATGGGCACAACCAGATCGCGAACAGGCGAACAAGAAGATGAATGCAGGCAATGCCAACTAAAGCGTGTGACCGCACAGTTGACCCGCACGCCGCGCTCGGCCATCCGCAGCGCCGATGGCTGAGCCCAACGATCCCATTCTCCTGTTCGACACCGGCGTTGGCGGGCTGACCGTTTACGATGCGCTGCGCGATATCCTGCCTGACGCCCCCGTGATCTACGCGGCGGATTACGCCGGAATACCCTATGGCCAGAAGACCGAAGCCGAGGTCGGCGCGCGCGTCGCCGGGCTGCTTGGGCGCATGGCCGAACGCTACCAGCCGCGCCTCGCCTGCATCGCCTGCAACACCGCGAGCACGATTGCGCTGGGCATGGTTCGCGAGGTGCTGGAGATCCCGATTGTCGGCACCGTGCCCGCGATCAAACCCGCTGCCAGCCTGACCAAAACCGGTACTATCGCCCTAGTGGGGACAAAGGCGACCATCCGGCAGGCCTATGTTGATGATCTCGAAGCGCAATTTGCGAGCGGCAAAAATCTGCTGCGGATCGCGGCTCCGGAACTGGTCGATATCGCTGAGGCGAAATTGCGCGGACACGCCATCGATGACACGGCGATCCGCGCGCTGGCTGAGGCCTTGCGAGGCACTCCAGACGGCGAAACCATCGACACGCTGGTGCTGGCCTGCACGCATTTCCCGCTTCTCTCGGACGAATTCGCGCTCGCCTTTGGCCCGGATGTGAACCTGGTTGACGGCGCGCAGGGGATCGCTCGCCGGATCGCTGCGCTTTTGGAAGGCCAGCGGTTTGACCCGGGCGAGCGCTCGCGTTTTGTTGTTACGGGGCCTGCCGATCGCGCCGCCGGTCTCGAAAGAGCTTTGAGCGCGCGCGGGCTGGGCGTGGCCCAAAGCTTTACCAACCCCTGACGCACGATGCGTAGCCTTGCGAATTGCTTGCAAAGATCGCAGTGGCCAAAGCGATTACGCTGACCTAGTTTCTGTGTGAAACAATTCGGGCGTCGATCGGTTAGAGAGACGATCCTTGGGATGATAAGAGCACTCGCGACGTGAACTACGATCAAATCTTCGATTCCGCGATTGACCGCCTTCATGAAGAAGGGCGCTATCGCGTCTTTATCGACATATTGCGCAACAAAGGCGCCTATCCCAACGCGCGCTGCTTTCACGGACATAACGGCCCCAAGCCGATCACCGTGTGGTGCTCGAACGACTATCTCGCCATGGGGCAGCACGATGTCGTGATTGCCGCGATGGAAGAGGCGCTGCACGATGTCGGAGCGGGATCGGGCGGCACCCGCAATATAGGCGGCAACACCCATCTGCATGTCGAGCTCGAGAGCGAACTGTCGGACCTGCACGGCAAAGAAGGCGCGCTGCTCTTCACCTCGGGCTATGTCTCGAACGACGCGACGCTTTCGACGCTGGGAAAACTCTTGCCCGGCTGCGTGATCTTTTCCGATGAGCTCAACCACGCGAGCATGATTGCCGGCATCCGCAACTCAGGCTGTGAAAAGCGCATTTATCGCCACAACGACACCCGCCATCTTGAACAGCTGCTCGCCGCTGAAGACGCGGACACGCCCAAGCTGATCGCGTTTGAGAGCGTCTATTCGATGGAAGGCGACACCGCCCCGATCCACGCGATCTGCGACCTGGCCGAGAAATACAACGCGCTCACCTATATCGACGAGGTTCACGCGGTCGGCATGTATGGCGCGCGCGGCGGCGGCATTTCCGAGCGCGAAAACGCCGCGCACCGGATCGACATTATCGA
>CALCCG010000132.1 GCA_937899785.1 uncultured Erythrobacter sp.
GACCTGCTGATCATGAAGGAAAGCGACATCATGGGCATCATCGGCTGAGCCGACTGACCCAAGCGTTTTCTTCAACACACACGAAATTCAGGAGAACATCCAATGTCTGCCAAGGACGTGAAATTCTCGCGTGACGCACGCGAAGGCATCCTCAAGGGCGTCGACACGCTCGCGAACGCCGTCAAGGTGACGCTGGGGCCCAAGGGCCGCAACGTCGTGATCGACAAGAGCTTCGGCGCGCCGCGCATCACCAAGGACGGCGTCACCGTCGCCAAGGAAATCGAGCTTAAGGACAAGTTCGAAAACATGGGCGCCCAAATGCTGCGCGAAGTCGCCAGCAAGGCGAACGACGCAGCCGGTGACGGCACCACCACCGCCACCGTTCTCGCACAGGCCATCGTCAACGAAGGCATGAAGTCGGTCGCCGCGGGCATGAACCCGATGGATCTCAAGCGCGGCATCGATCTCGCTGTCGACAAAATCGTCGAAAACCTCGCTGGTCGTTCGAAGGAAGTCGCTGGTTCGGCGGAAGTTGCGCAGGTCGGCATAATCTCGGCCAACGGCGACACCGAAGTCGGTGAGAAGATCGCCGAAGCGATGGAAAAGGTCGGCAAGGAAGGCGTGATCACTGTCGAAGAAGCCAAGGGCCTCGAATTCGAGCTCGACGTTGTCGAAGGCATGCAGTTCGACCGCGGCTATCTCTCGCCCTACTTCATCACCAACCCTGACAAGATGACGGTTGAACTCGAAAACCCGTACATCCTGATCCACGAAAAGAAGCTGTCGAACCTGCAGTCGATGCTGCCGGTGCTCGAAGCGGCGATGCAGTCGGGCCGTCCGCTGCTCATCATCGCGGAAGACATCGAAGGCGAGGCTTTGGCCACGCTGGTTGTGAACAAGCTGCGCGGTGGTCTGAAAGTGGCCGCCGTCAAAGCTCCGGGCTTCGGTGATCGTCGCAAGGCGATGCTGCAGGACATCGCGATCCTCACCCAGGGCGAAATGGTCAGCGAAGATCTTGGCATCAAGCTTGAGAACGTGACGCTCGGCATGCTCGGCGAAGCCAAGCGCGTCCAGATCGACAAGGACAACACGACCATCGTCGATGGCGCCGGTTCGGCCGACGACATCAAGGCGCGCGTCGCGGAAATCCGCACCCAGATGGAAAACACCACCAGCGACTACGACAAGGAAAAGCTGCAAGAGCGCCTTGCCAAGCTCGCCGGCGGCGTGGCTGTCATCAAGGTTGGTGGCGCGACCGAGGTCGAAGTGAAAGAGCGCAAGGACCGCGTCGACGACGCGCTGCACGCCACGCGCGCAGCCGTTGAAGAGGGCATCGTTCCGGGCGGTGGCACGGCTCTGCTCTACGCCACGAAGTCCTTGGACGGCCTCGAAGGTGCCAACGACGATCAGACCCGCGGCATCGACATCGTCCGCCGCGCGCTGCAGTCTCCGGTTCGTCAGATCGCTCAAAACGCGGGCCATGACGGCGCGGTTGTTGCGGGCAAGCTGATCGAAGGCGAAGACGAAGCGCTCGGCTTTAACGCCGCGACCGACGTCTACGAAGATCTCGCCAAGGCTGGCGTGATCGACCCGACCAAGGTTGTTCGCACAGCGCTGCAAGACGCGGCTTCTGTTGCGGCCCTGCTGATCACCACTGAAGCGGCGATCGTTGATGCTCCGGAAGACAAAGCCGCAGCCCCGGCTATGCCCGACATGGGCGGAATGGGCGGAATGGGCGGCGGAATGGGCTTCTAAGCCCGCCGCTCTTCTGAGCTTTCAAAGTGGCCCCGTCGGAGCGATCCGGCGGGGCCTTTTTGTGCGCGGACACTTTATGACAATCGGCTTTTCATCGTGCCACACTTCCCCCATGATTGCTGGCAAAGAAAACAACAACAGGGACCGCCCATGAACACCAAATGCGTAGGCTTGCTGCTCGCCATCACCGCCCCACTGACGCTCGCGGGGTGCGACACGCTCGCGCCACCGGTTGCGACCATCGATTGCGCAACCACGCAGACCGAATGCCTTTACGCCTGGTTCGAGACCAAGTTCGAAGAAGAGCTCGCCTTCAGCCCGATCCGCCAGACCGCTCTGGGCCGCAAGACCGATTATGGGAAGATCGACGACTTTAGCGTCGAAGGGCTGAAGGCGCTCGCCAATTGGTGGCAGCAATCGCTCGCCGAGATGGAAGCCAATTTCGACTATGAGGAGCTCTCCAGCGAAGCACAGCTCTCCTACGATATGTTCGCCTATCGCTCGGACTTGGCCGCGCAGAGCGTAGAGTTTGCTGACCAGGAATATATCCTGCACCAGATGGGCGGCACGCACACCACGTTGCCAAGTTTCATGCTCACCCAGCACAAGGTGGAAGACGAAAGCGACATGGCCGACTTTATCTCGCGGCTTGGCGGAATTGGAGGCGCAATGGACCAGCTCTTGCAGCGCGCCAAGGATAACGCGGAAGCGGGCACCCGTCCTCCGCGTTTTGCCTATGACGCGGTGATTGCCGAAAGCGGGAATGTCATCCGTGGTTTTCCTTTCGATCAGGAGGCCGCCCCCTCGATCCTTTGGTCTGCGAGTGAAGGGCATCTGACGGGCCTAGTCGACGCGGGCAGCATCAGCGAAGAACGCGCCGAAGAACTGCGCGCCGAAGCAAGCGCGGCGCTAACCGAGAAGCTCGCGCCCGCCTATACCCGCGTCATCGCCTGGTTCACCGAGGACCGGCCAAATTCCGATGAGGCGGCCAAAGGCGCAAACACGCTGCCCAACGGCGAAGACTTCTACAGCTATCGTCTCAACCTCATGACAACAACAGACATGACCGCCGAGGACGTCCACCAGAAGGGCCTTGAGGAGGTCGCGCGCATCCGGGCCGAGATGGAAGCGATCATGGACACGGTGAATTTCGACGGGACCTTGAGAGAGTTCTTCGCCTTCACCCGCGAGGATGATCAGTTCTATTATCAGGACAACGACGCCGGAGCGCAGGAATATATCGCGCAGGCAGAGACGCATCTCGACTTTATCAAAGACAAGCTACCCAAATATTTCGGAACCCTTCCGCAAGCCCCTCTCGTCGTAAAGCGCGTGGAACCCTTCCGCGAGCAGGACGGCGCCGCCCAACACTACCGCGCGGGCACGCCCGACGGGTCAAGACCCGGCACGTATTACGCGCATCTCTCGGACATGCGCGCCATGCCAATCCCGGTGCTTGAGGCGATCGCCTATCATGAGGGCAATCCAGGCCACCACATGCAGGTCTCCATCGCGCAAGAGCTTACCGATCTGCCCAAATTCCAAGCGCAAGGCGGCTTTATCTCGGCCTTTGGCGAGGGTTGGGCGCTCTATTCCGAAGCGTTGGCCAAAGAGATGGGCGGCTATCAGGATCCCTATTCGGATTTCGGTCGTCTTTCGAGCGAGATCTGGCGAGCGATCCGGCTGGTGGTGGACACCGGCATCCACGCGAAGGGGTGGAGCGAGCAGGAGGCGATCGACTACTTTTTGGAAAACTCGCCCTCACCCGAAACCACAGTGCGATCCGAAGTGCGCCGGTATTTTGTGCTGCCAGGCCAAGCGACGAGCTACAAGATCGGAATGATCCGCATCCAGGAACTGCGCGCAGAAGCCGAAGCGGAGCTGGGCGATGCCTTCGACATTCGCGGTTTTCACGATACGGTTCTAAGCGGCGGGGCCGTGCCGCTGGGCATCCTTGAAAAGCGGGTCGACCAATGGGTTGAAAGCGTCAAGGCCAGCTAACCAGTCGATTGGGTAAAGCGAAAGGGGCGGGCTGGCGCAGCGCCCCACCGCCCCAATATATGGCGGTAGGAAGGCGCGTAAACCCCC
>CALCCG010000133.1 GCA_937899785.1 uncultured Erythrobacter sp.
TTGTTTTGGAGACACTTTCGACCATGGTTCGCAAGCACTCGGTTCTCACAGGCCTCATGATGCTCACCGCGTTGGCGATGCCCGCGCACGCCGATCCGGTCGATTTGAACGCAAGCTTCGACGATGCCTTTGGCACCGACACCCGCGCGCCCACAACATTCGAAGCGATTTACGAGAAGACCTTCGAACAACAGATCAACGAGTTAGCCGACGCATCGAGTGGTCGTATTGGCGTTTACGCGGTTGACCTTTCGTCGGGCGAAGACGTGTCGATCCTGGCGGATATGCGGTTCCCAATGGCGTCGACCAGCAAAGTCGCGGTGGCCGCCACGTTCCTGGCGGGAGTGGATGAGGGCAAGTATAGCCTGACCAGCGAATACCCGCTGATGATCCCAATCCGCTCAAAGAAGTTTTCGAGCGAGACGGCCCCGGTCAAGAAAGGCAATTACGTCCCGGCTCATGAACTGATCGGCCTGATGACCTCGATAAGCTGCATCAGCTGCACCGACGCTTTGTTGAAGGTCGTGGGTGGTCCTGATGTGGTCAATACGTGGATGCGCGATACGGCGCAGATTGAGGATTTCCAGCTGTCGCGCGATATCGCCACACTGGTGCGCGACGATGGTGAGTTTGATCCGGTTGAATGGGTTGATCCGCGCGATTCGGCGACACCGCGCGCGATGGGCCAGTTGCTGGCTGGCCTCTATCAGGGCCAATGGCTTAGCGCGGAAAGCCGCGCGGTGCTTATGGCCGCGCTTGAGAAAACCACAACGGGTCGGCGTCGAATGACCGCCGCGCTTCCGCTTGAAGCAAGCCTCGCGCACAAGACCGGGACCCTCAGTCGCACCGCAAGTGACATTGGTATCTTCCGCCTTGCGGATGGCCGGGCGATTGCCGCGGCCATCTATGTCACCGGTCAAAGCGCAAACCTGATCGACGAACGCCGCAACAAGCGAGCCGCGCGCAAGCGGCGCGACGCGCGCATCGCGGACATTACGCGCGCGCTGTACACCGGGTTTTCAGCCAAAGCGGGGCTGCTCGATGACCCGACCAGCGGTTGGACAGCGGCGCCAACGGGCGACATTTCAAGCGGCGGATAATCTTGGCACAAAAGAAAAGGCGACGCGTAGAACGCGCCGCCTTTCTTGTTTCTTCAGGTCACCAACTGCGCGACCCGAAAGGGTAGCGAATTACTCGCCGCCCATCATTTCTTCAGCCTTGGCGGTTGCTTCTTCGACAGCGCCTTCAACGGCAGCAGCCGCGTCGCCAGCGGCTTCAGCGGTTGCGTCTGCAGCGCCTTCAGCGGCTTCGGTGGTGGCGTCGGCAGCGCCTTCAGCGGCTTCGGTGGTGGCGGCGGCGGCTGCACCGGCCATTTCGCCAGCGGCTTCAGCGTTGGCTTCAGCGTCGGCAGCCATCGCGTCAACGGTTTCGCCAGCAGTTTCGGCGGTTTCTGAGCAAGCAGCCAGACCAAGAGCCGAGGTGGCCACAACGGCGGCCAGAACGAACTTACGCATAATGGAAAATCCTCTTTCAACGAGTGAGTAAGCGTGGGAAATCATATGCCTGATCCACGCGAAGCCGGATTGTTTGACCCCCGACCTCTGACGGTCACAATAATGGCGGAAATGTGGCAGATCAAGCCGCAAACGGTTCCGTTCGTCTTATTCTGGCGCTTTTTCGCCATAATCGCTGACGCTCGGAGGCCCCTAAATAAGGCACCCGAAACGGCTGTTTCATCAACTTAGTCGAGCGAAAAGCTACCTTGCTAATGTCGGGGCTGCTAGCAAGCGAGCATGTCTGAGCAGAACCACCTCTACCTCGTCGATGGCTCGTCGTACATTTTTCGCGCGTACCACCGTCTCCCTCCACTTACGAACCCTGAAGGCACGCCCGTTGGCGCCGTCTACGGCTACACAACTATGCTGTGGAAGCTTGCAGACGATCTCGATCAAGCCGAGGGACCCACGCATCTCGCTGTGATCTTGGACAAGGATTCCAAGAGCTTTCGCAACGAGATTTATCCTGAGTACAAAGCCAATAGGCCCGAGCCGCCTGAGGACCTTCGGCCGCAGTTCCCCTTGATCCGCGACGCCACTCGCGCCTTCAGCCTGCCCTGCATTGAAGAGCAAGGCCTGGAAGCCGACGACCTGATCGCATCCTACGCGCGCGAGGCGCAACGGCAGGGTTGGAATGTCACGATCGTCTCGTCCGATAAGGACTTGATGCAGCTCGTCGGCGAAGTCGATGGCGCGCGCATCGACATGCTCGACACGATGAAGTCGGCCCGGATCTATATTCCCGAGGTGGAAGAGAAGTTCGGTGTCGCGCCGGAACTGGTCGGGGACGTTCTCGCGTTGATGGGCGATAGCGTCGACAATATTCCCGGTATCTACGGCGTTGGACCGAAGACCGCCTCAAAATTGATCGCCGCGCACGGCTCACTCACCGCAGCGCTCGACCAAGCGCCGGATATGAAGAAATCCAAGCTCAAGGAGCGGCTTATTGAAGGCCGCGAAGATGCGGAAATGAGCCGCGTCCTTGTACCCCTCAAAGAGGACTGCGATCTTCCCGTTTCGATAGAGGATATGAAACTTCAGGCGATCCCCGAAGAACCTCTGGCCGACTTCCTGCAACATCATGGCTTCACCTCGTTGCTAAAGCGCTTGGGCACGGGTTCGGGCAGTCCGGAGCGCGCGAACAACCTTCATCCGGCCAAGGCGGACACGGCTGGCGACGCTGGCACCGCCACCGGCGCACGGCAACCTCTGCCTGAAATGCCCAAGGTCGACCGCTCGGCCTATGCCACGGTTCAGAAACTGGCCGATCTGGAAGAATGGATTAGGCGCGCACGCGCCACGCGGCTGGTCGCGGTCGAGACCGAGACCGCTTCGCTCGACGCGATGCAGGCCGATCTGGTCGGCGGCAGCCTGGCCCTCGGGCCCAACGATGCGTGCTACATCCCGCTGGCGCATGGTGGGACTGACCTGCTGGCTGATAAGCCTGAACAGATTGAGTTGGACGACGCGCTGGCTGCCTTGAGACCGCTTCTCGCCGATGACGCGGTTCTGAAGGTCTTTCAAAACGGAAAGTACGATCTCAACGTTCTCGCCCGCTATGGTGTTGACGTTCACCCCATTGAAGACACCATGGTGATGAGCTTTGCTCTCGACGCTGGACGCGGAGAGGGCATGGGCGGGGGCCACGGCATGGACGAGCTGTCGGAACGGCATCTTGGCCACACGCCCCTGTCTTTCAAAGACGTGTGCGGGACGGGTAAGAAGGCCATCCCTTTTGGTGAAGTTCCCCTCGACCGAGCGACCGAATACGCCGCCGAAGACGCCGACGTCACGCTGCGGCTCTATCGCCACCTGAAACCGCGCCTCTCTGAAGAAGGCGGGACGCGTGTCTATGAACGCGTGGACCGGCCACTTATACCCGCGGTCGCCCAGATGGAGCGCGAAGGTATCAAGGTCGACCGCGCTCAGCTTGCGCGGCTGTCTGAGGAATTCGCGACCACCACCGCATCTCTGGAAAGCGAAATCCATGAAATCGCGGGCCAAGACTTTGCCGTGGGCAGCCCAAAGCAGTTGGGTGAGATTCTGTTCGACAAGATGGGTTTCAAGGGCGGCAAGAAAGGCAAAAGCGGAGCCTATTCGACCGATCAGTCCACCCTCGAAAAACTAAGCGCCGATCCCGCAGCCGCTCCGATCTCGAAGAAAGTGCTCGAGTGGCGGCATCTGTCAAAACTGAAGTCGACCTATACCGACGCGCTGCAGAACCAGATCAATCCGCAAACGGGGCGCGTGCACACCAGCTATTCGCTGGTCGGCGCGCAAACGGGGCGCTTGTCCTCCACCGATCCCAACCTCCAGAACATCCCGATCCGAACGGAAATCGGGCGCACAATCCGGCAAGCTTTCGTGCCCGAGGAAGGGAACACGCTTCTTGCCGCTGACTATTCGCAGATCGAACTGCGTCTGGCCGCGCATATGGCGCAGGTCGATACGCTCAAGGAAGCCTTTGCAAATGGTGAAGACATTCACTCGCGCACCGCGACCGAAATGTTCGGAGAAGTGACCAGAGACACACGCGCACGCGCTAAGACGATTAACTTCGCCATTCTCTACGGCATCTCGCGCTGGGGCCTAGCCGGGAGGCTGGAGGTGGAGCCAGATGAGGCGCAGGATATGATCGACACCTATTTCCAGCGCTTTCCTGGGATCCAGCGCTACATTATGGAAACGTTGGAGACCGTGCGCGAGCAAGGGTATTCACAGACCCTGTTTGGTCGAAAAACCTGGTTTCCCCGCATAAAGTCCAAGAACCAGGCGGAACGCCAAGGGTCTGAACGCGCGGCCATCAACGCGCCCATCCAAGGGACCAGCGCGGATATCATCAAGCGAGCCATGGCGCGGATGCTGCCAGCGCTTCGCGACGCGGGGCTTGGCGATGTGCGCATGCTCCTGCAAGTCCACGATGAATTGGTGTTCGAACTGCCGCAAGGCGATGTCGCGGCTGCATCGCCGATCATCGAGCGCGTGATGGCCGAAGCTGCGCTGCCATCGATTACGCTCGACGTCCCTCTGGGCATCGATATCGGTACCGGCGAGAGTTGGGACGCGGCTCACTAGCCCTCGTGCTTTTTCGCGTTCTCCGGCGTCAGAGTATCGGGGTCGAACAGCCCTATCGGGTTCACTTCAACGGCGCGCTTCTTAAGCTCGCCGCGCATCGCGCGATATTCGGCTTCCATGCGCGGCGTCACCGTTGCGCGGCTATCGCCAAGCGCTTCCTTAAAATCGGTGGGCGAGACTTTGCCGACTTCGCTGCCAAGGCGTCTCAAAGCTCCAAGACCAGCGCGGCGAACAACGTCTTCTAGGTCGGCGCCGGTGAAGCGCTCGGTCTGAGCCGCAATCGCACTAAGATCGACATCATCGTCTAGCGGCATGTTCGCGGTGTGAATCTTGAGTATGCGCGCACGGCCTTCGTGATCCGGCGTGCCCACGTAAACCAGTTCATCAAAACGGCCCGGCCGCAGAAGCGCAGGATCCATCAACGCTGGACGATTGGTCGCGCCGATAACAACAACGGACTGGAGCTCTTCCAGCCCGTCCATCTCAGCTAGGATGGTGTTGACCACACGCCCGGTGACCTGAGGCTCGCCCTGGCCCGAACCACGCGCCGGGACCAGGCTGTCAATTTCATCAATGAAGATAACGCATGGGGCCACCGCTCTTGCCCGCTGAAACATGCGGGCAATTTGCTGTTCGCTTTCGCCGTACCATTTGGACAGCAAATCTGAGCTCTTCATGGAAATGAAGTTGGCTTCGGCCTCTTTGGCGACCGCTTTAGCCAGCAGCGTCTTGCCGGTCCCGGGAGGGCCATAAAGCAGGAAGCCTTTCGCAGGGCGAATGCCCAAACGCCGGAAGGCATCGGGGTTCTTCAAGGGAAGCTCGACGCCTTCCTTCAGCTTATCGATCGCATCGCCCACTCCTCCGATATCGGACCATGCGACAT
>CALCCG010000134.1 GCA_937899785.1 uncultured Erythrobacter sp.
ATGACCTCCTCGCCGTTCTTGTTCTTGGACACATGCGGGATGAGGCAGCCGAGCTCTTTCAGCCGCTCCACCACCGCCTCGCGCGCGCCCGCCTCGCCGTCCTTCTTGAAGCGGTGCAGGCCGAGAAATTCCTCCGGCACCAGGCCGTCAGCGGTCTGGCAGACATTGGCCTCCCCATCGAGCATGTTGAGCATCTCGGCGGCGCTGATGCCGGCGCGTTTGCCAACCTCGAAATCGTTAAAATCGTGGCCCGGCGTGATTTTCACCGCGCCCGAACCCAGCTCGGGATCGGCGTGCTCATCGGCGACGATGGGAATGCGACGACCGGTGATCGGGAGGATCACGTGCTTGCCGACAACGCTGGCATAGCGTTCATCGCTCGGGTGCACGGCGACCGCCATATCGGCGAGCATCGTCTCAGGCCGCGTGGTTGCCACCTCGATGTAGTCGCGTCCGTCTGAAAGGGTCACACCGCGCTCTAAGGGGTACTTAAAGTGCCAGAAGCTGCCCGGAATGGTCTGCTGTTCGACCTCAAGATCGCTGATCGCGGTCTTCAATTTGGGGTCCCAGTTCACCAGCCGTTTATCGCGGTAGATGAGACCATCCTTGTAGAGATCGACAAAGACCTTGAGCACCGCCTTGGTGAAGTTCGGGTCCATCGTGAACTGTTCGCGCGACCAGTCCATCGAGCAGCCAAGCCGGCGCAGCTGGTGCGTGATCTGCCCGCCGCTTTCGGCTTTCCATTCCCACACTTTGTCGACGAATTCGTCGCGGGTGTAGTTGGCGCGCTTGTCCTGGCGTTCTTCCATCTGACGCTCGACCACCATTTGCGTGGCGATCCCGGCGTGATCGGTGCCCACCACCCACAGCGCGTCTTTGCCGCGAAGGCGTTCGTAGCGGATCACGATGTCCTGCAGCGTGTTGTCGAGCGCGTGGCCGATATGGAGCGAGCCCGTGACGTTGGGCGGAGGGTTCACAATCGTGAAGGCTTCCGCGTCCGGACGATCGGGGTGGAAGGCGCCGGTCGCCTCCCAATGCGCGTACCAGCGCTGCTCGATATCGGCGGGAGTGAATGTTGTGGGAAGAGTGGAAGTCATTGTGTGTGTTAGGCTCGTTTGCGCGCGGTCTTGTGTGTGCTGCTGTGGCCGCCTTTGAGGAGAATCTTCGAACCCCCTTACACCGCGCGTGTTGCGGCGCAACCGCTGGTGCGGGCGCGGGCTTGATCGTGGCTATGCCCTTGTCGTCGCGCGCGTTTGCGCACATACCGCCTGTGTCATGGACGGGACCGCGCACTTTTCGCTCGAAGACGCAGGCGATGGGACCGAACGTCTCGCCCTGAGCGGGGCCTTGCTTATCTCCACCATCGGCACGCTGGATCGCGATATGCGCGGCAGTCTTGGCCGGGTTAGCCGCATCGATTTGTCCGGTGTGGATGAAATCGACACGGTCGGCGCTTTTCTGGCGTGCCAGCTTTCCGCCGATCACGACGCGCAGATTGTCGGCGCAAGCGCGCGCGCGCAGCGGCTGCTTGCCGCGATCGAAGGGGCCGGGGCGCATGACGAACACGCCGCGCCCAAAGAGGCGGTGTGGGAACGCGTGCCGCTGGCGCTGGGGTATCAGGTGTTTGAGGCCCGCGAGGGTGTCGCCGGTGTTGTTGGCGCGCTTGGCCGGATCATGATCGGCTTTGGCAATTTGGCGCGCAATCCGTCCAAGTTTCCCTACCGCGCTCTGGTCGCGCAGATGGAGCAGGTGGGCGTCTCCGCGCTGCCGATCATCGGTCTGATGAGCTTTCTGATCGGCGTCGTTATCGCGCAGCAGGGTGCGGTGCAGCTTGAGCAATTCGGCGCCGAGGCGCTGACGGTGAACCTGGTCGGGCGCATTTCCCTGCGCGAATTGGGCGTGTTGATGACCGCGATCATGGTCGCCGGGCGATCGGGCAGCGCCTTTGCCGCGCAGCTGGGGACGATGAAGCTCACCGAAGAGAGCGACGCGATGCGCACGATTGGTATCTCGCCCACCGAAGTGCTGATCATTCCGCGCATCCTGGCCTGCACCTTCATGATGCTGCTGTTGGGCTTTTACGCCTCGGTGATTGCGATCATTGGCGGCGCTGTCATCGGACAGGTGGGATTGGGCATTCCCTTTTTCACCTTCCTGACCCGCGTTCAGGAAGTGGTGCCGGTGCACGATGTCTGGGTCGGACTGATCAAGGCGCCGGTCTTTGGCCTCATCATCGCGATGGCGGGCTGCTATCACGGCATGCGGGTGGAGGGGAATTCCGAAGAAGTCGGCAAGCGCACCACAATGGCGGTGGTCTCAGCGATTTTCGCGGTGATTGTGCTCGACGCGTTCTTCGCGGTGTTCTTTACCGAGATCGGGTGGGGCTGAACGATGAGGACAAGACGGTGAACGAACAGACTTCGCTGCCCCCGAAAATCCAGCCGGCGCGCGTGGATGTTCGGCCCGAGCCGGGTGATCACAAACGCCATTCCGACGAGCCGCCGATCGTGATCGAAGGCCTGGTCAACCAGTTTGGAACCGCCCGCGTGCACGATGGGCTGGATCTCACCGTGCGACGGGGCGAGATTATTGGCGCAACCGTGACTGAGGTGCCCGCTTACGAGTCGGGATGTCCTCAAGAGCCAGATGTCGCGGTGATCGCGGCTTTGCAGGCTCAACGTATTGATGTCATCACGTTTGCGAGTTCTAAGACAGTGCGCCATACCTGTCAATTGTTCGAGCAAGGCTTAGGCAATGACTGGTTGCGGTCTTTAGACGCTGTTGCCATTGCGTCCATTGGGCCTAAGACATCAGAAACTTGTTGGGAACTGTTGGGGCGAGTAGATATTGAAGCCGCAGAATACACTTTGGATGGACTCACTCAGGCAATGACACAATGGGCCAGCGAATCATTGGCTTGACTGGTGGTATTGCTACGGGGAAGTCAACCGTCTCAGCTTATTTGGAACGACAGCATCAAATTCCTGTGTTGGATGCTGATGTTTATGCGCGTCAGGCAGTTGAGCCGGGTACAAAGATTTTGGCGGCGATCGCGCAAAGATATGGTGCTGACGTTTTGCACGCCGATGGTACTCTCAACCGTGCACACTTGGGTCAGGTTATCTTTCAAGATCCGGTTGAGAAGACATGGGTGGAGCAGCAAATTCACCCGTTTGTGCGGCAGCGGTTTATCGAAGATATGCAGCTCTTACGGTCTGTTCCTGCTGTTGTGCAATCCATCCCGCTTTTATTTGAAGCTGATTTAGCCGCTCAGGTGACTGAAATCTGGGTTGTGATTGCTTCTGAAAGCAACCAGCTAGCTCGATTGATCAAGCGAGATGCCCTTTCAGAAGAGGCGGCGCGAGCCAGAATTGACAGTCAGTGGCCATTGTCAGCAAAGGTGGCTAAAGCAGATATTGTGCTAGAAAATGATCAAACCATGACTGCACTTTATGCGCAGGTTGATCAGGCTTTATCCAGCTCGTGAGACGTAATCGCGCCGATAGTGCCTTGCACAACAATTTGATAAGTCGTCGGTGAGATCATCAGCATGTGTCCTCGTTTACCGGCAGAGACTGCAATCGTATCGAATTGAGTCGCGGAAATATCGATAAATACAGGGTAGGGCTTTTTGCAGCCAATCGCGGTGACGCCTCCACGGATATAACCTGTGAGGGCTTGGACTTCTTTGAGCGGTACGGTCTCTACTTTCTTGTTGTCTGACATTTTTGCCAAGGCTCGCAGGTCAAGCGTGGCATTGGCCGGAATGACGGCCAGACAAACCCCGGAGCGATCGCCACGGGCGACGAGGGTTATAAAGACTTGTTGGTGGGGGAGTCCGAGTTTGTCTGCAGCCTGCTCGGCTGTCAGATCGCTGGGGTCAACCTCGTA
>CALCCG010000135.1 GCA_937899785.1 uncultured Erythrobacter sp.
GGCGTGACTTCGACATCTCCCACGCGCACTCGCTCATAAAACGAAACGCCGCTGGCCACACTGGCGGATTGGGCGAGCGCCGGACCAGCGAAAACGGCGAACCCGGCCAGAGCGAGCGCGGCAAGCTGGAGCAAGAGGCGGAAAAGTGCGCGAGCGGGGGCGGGCATGAGCGTCTCCTTCACGGTTTGTATACCATATTTTGCGGGCTTTGTGTTGGGGCGAAAACAGGTGTGCCATCGCCGGACAGGAGCCTTGCGGCTTGGCTTGGCCAGTCGCGGCGCGCTAAGGGGCGGGGCATGACAGAAACGGCGACGCGCACTCAGCTCTACCTTATCTCTCCGCTTGATGTGGGCGGCGATTTTCCTCAGCGGCTGGAGCGCGCGCTCGCGGCGGGTAAGGGGCTGGTGGCGGCGTTTCAGTTCCGGGTTAAGGGTGTCGATCAGCACGAAGCCGCCGCTTTGGCCGAGCCTCTGCAGGCGATCTGCGCCGCGCACGACTGCGCCTTTATCGTCAACGACAGCGTGGCTTTGGCCAAGCGGATCAAGGCCGATGGCGTTCATCTGGGCCAAGGCGACGGCGATCCCAAGGAAGCGCGCGAGGTTCTGGGCCGCGAGGCGCAGATTGGCGTCACTTGCCACGCCTCACGGCACCTCGCGATGGAAGCCGGCGAGGCGGGGGCGGATTACGTCGCGTTTGGCGCGTTCTTCCCCTCGACCACTAAGGAAAAGGACCCCGACGCCGAGCGCCCCACAACTGATCTTCTCGCCTGGTGGGTCAAGCTTTTTGAAGTGCCTGTGGTCGCGATTGGAGGCATCACGCCCGATACGTGCGCGCCGCTGGTCAAGGCCGGTGCGGATTTTCTCGCGGTGTCGGGCGGGGTGTGGAACGGCGATGAGGCTGAAGCGGTCCGAGCCTTCGCAAAGGCGATCGCGCCCCCGGGCGAGACCTGAAGTTCTGCCTAACCGGTTGAACCCAGCCGCGTGCATCGCAACTGGCTGAGCGTGCCGTCGGCCTTCATGCGCTGCAGCTGATTGGCCCCGACCCGTTTGAACTGTTCGCCCTTTTTGGGACCGCTGGTGAAGACCAGCTCGCGTCCGCGCATCAGATAAGTCCCGCCGCCTGTTGCGATTGTATAGCGTGAGGAGGTGCCGATTTTGAAACCTTCTTCCTCAACCACATCGTAGGCCAGCCCATCAGCGTCGCCCGGCAGCGCGCATTGATAGGTGCCATGCGGCATTGTGCGCAAAGGTCGGCCATCTTGCGCGATGAGCGGCGCAGCGGCAGCCACCAGCGCGGCAAAGGCTGTCAGCATCAGGACATGAGTGGTCTTCATCGGGGGCGAACCTTCTTGTTGGCCGTCTCCTTATCACCGGCGGATCGGCGTTTCCACTTGGTTAACCATGACTTTGCCTGCCGCGCGGCTGTTTTTTTGTGCGGCTTGCTGTCCAAGCCGCCCTCGGCTATGCGCGCGCATCACCTGAGCCAGAGAGCGGCGCGATTGCGCCTGTATCGCTCCTTCGGCCAGCCCATTCACTCTGCGCAAACCCAAGAAAGCTTGGCCATGAAGATCAGCGGCGTCGACATCCGTCCCGGCAACATCATCGAATACGAAAACGGCATTTGGAAGGTCGCCAAAATCCAGCACACCCAGCCCGGCAAAGGCGGGGCCTATATGCAGGTCGAAATGAAGAACCTGCAGGACGGGCGCAAAACCAATGTTCGTTTTCGCAGCGCTGACACGGTTGAGAAAGTCCGGCTCGACACACAGGAATACCAGTTCCTCTACGAAGACGGCGACATGCTGGTCTTTATGGACACGAACACGTACGAGCAGATCAACCTGCCGAGCGATCTTCTGGGTGACGCGCGGCCCTTCCTTCAGGATGGGATGCAGGTCATGCTTGAGCTGTGGGAAGAAAAGCCGATCAGCGTGCAATTGCCCGCCCAGATCGAAGCCGAAATCGTCGAGGCCGACGCGGTGGTGAAGGGCCAGACGGCGTCATCCAGCTACAAGCCGGCTGTGCTTGATAACGGCGTGCGCATTATGGTTCCCCCGCACATCGAAAGCGGCACAAGGATCGTCGTGGATGTGTACGAGCAGACCTATGTCGGCAAAGCGAGCTAACTTTCCATGAGCATGTTTTCCGGCCTTATCCGCGTGATGGAGCGCGCCGCGCGCAAAGCGGGTGGGCGTTTGCGGCGCGATTTTGGCGAAGTCGAGCACCTTCAGGTCAGCCGCAAGGGGCCGGCCGATTTTGTTTCGAAAGCCGATATGCGCGCCGAGCGCACAATTTATGACGAATTGCTGCACGCGCGGCCCGATTGGGGCTTTGTCATGGAAGAAGCGGGGGTGATCGACGGCGACGAAGGCAAGCCGCGCTGGATCGTCGATCCGCTCGACGGCACCAGCAACTTCCTTCACGGCATCCCGCATTTCGCCATCAGCATCGCGGTGCAAGAGCCGCGCCTGGACGGTAAGGGCTGGGGCGAGGTGACCGCGGGAATTGTCTATGATCCCATTCAGGATGCGACCTATTGGGCCGAAAAGACCCGCGGTGCGTGGCTTCAGGATGCACGGCTGCGCGTGTCGGGACGCTCGCGGCTGGATGAGGCGCTGATTGCCACGGGCGCGCCTTATTCAGGCCATGGCGACTTTACCGAATGGAGCCGCATCTTCGGTGCGATCGGCCCGGAAGTGGCGGGCATTCGGCGCTTTGGCGCGGCCTCGCTTGATCTGGCTTATGTGGCGCAGGGGCGTTTTGACGGCTTTTGGGAAAGCGGCCTTTCGGATTGGGATACCGCCGCCGGGTGCTTGCTGGTGCGCGAGGCGGGCGGGTTTGTGAGCGATTTTCGCGGGCGATCCAACCCGATCCACTCCGCCCAAGTGCTCGCCGCCAACGACGCGCTCCATTCCAAGCTGCATAAGATCTTGGCTGGCTCTTTGCGCTAGCGCTGGGGGCGCCGCCTCGAAGCCACAGGTTTTGCAAGGCCAACCGGCCGCTCACAGATGCTCCGGACCCCGGACGTGATCCGGGGCTAGGGAACAGCGCCGAGGAGCTCGCCCGGATGGGCGAAAACACACTATTCCGTCCTGAGCGCTTCGATGGGCGAAAGCCGCGAGGCGCGGATCGCGGGATAACCGCCAAACAACAAGCCGATAGCAGCGGAAAACAGCACAGCTCCCAGCGCGGTTCCGATCCCGACGGGAACCGGGAAATCGGCGTAATTCTCCAGCGCCACTCCGCTGCCCCAGGCGAGCACGAGACCCACGGTGCCGCCCAGCACGCACAGCACCGCCGCTTCGACCAGGAACTGGTTGCGAATGGCGCTGCGCCGCGCCCCCAGCGCCATGCGCAGGCCAATCTCTCGCGTGCGCTCGGTCACTGAGACGAGCATGATGTTCATGATCCCGATCCCGCCCACCAGCAGCGAAATCGACGCGATTGAGACCAGCACGGCTTGCAGGATACCGGTCACGAAATTGCTCTGTTCGACAAATTCTTCGGTCGTGCGCACGGTGAACGGCGTGACTTCGCCCGGCTTCACCCGGTAGCGATCGGTGAGCACGTTGACGATGTCGTCCTTACCATTGGTGAGCGAGGCGTCCTGATTGAAGGCGACGAAAGCGAACTGCAGATCGTCCGGGCCGGCCAGACCGTCGCCAACAAAGCGCTGGCGCATCGTGCTGATCGGGAGGATGAGCGTGTCGTCCTGATCATCGCCCAGCGTTGAACCCTTGGCCTCTAACAGGCCCACCACGTTGAAGGGCACTCCGTTGATGCGGACGTTTTCTCCGACCGGATCGAATTCGCCAAACAGGTCTTTAGCCACGGTTCGTCCCAGCACCACAACCCGCGCGGCGGATCGCACATCGGCTTGCGTGATGTAGCGGCCAGCGTCCGCCAACTGGTTGGTGACAACGCCGTAACCCGGCGAGGTTCCCACCGCCTCGCTCGTTACGTTGGAGCCGGAGACGACCAGATTCATTTCCCGGCGCAATTGCGGGGCTACCGCGCGGATATTGGGCACTTCGGCTTCGATGGCTTTGAGGTCGCGCTCTGTCAGGCGTCCGCGCACGCCGGTGTTGCGCGGCGGTCCGTCGCCGGTGTCCGGCGCGGCGACGAGGATCGCCATGTTGGAACCAAAGCGGTTGATCGTCTCGGTCACTGCTTCGGACGCGCCGTTCCCCACAGCCACGGCCAGCGTCACCGCGAACACGCCAATCATAACGCCCAGCATGGTGAGCAAGGAGCGCATGACATTGGTGCGCAAAGCGGTGAAGGCGATCGCGATGTTGACCGCCCAGCTCGACAGGAAGCTGCGGCGGCGCGAAGGGGGGGAGGCCGGGTCAGCCGAGTGCGCGGCGCTGGCCATCACGCCGCCTCGTCTTCGGGTTGGTGCGCGACCATCCGGTCCTTGACGGCGTGGTCCTCGATCACTTTGCCGTCGCGAAATTCGATCCGGCGCTTGGCGTGCTGGGCGATTTCGTTTTCGTGGGTGACGACGATCACTGTGATGCCCGAGGCGTTAAGCTGTTCAAAGATAGCCATGATGTCTTCGCTGGTCCGCGTGTCGAGCGCGCCCGTGGGTTCGTCCGCCAGCAGGATCAGCGGCTCGGTCACCAAAGCGCGGGCGATGGCGACCCGCTGTTGCTGGCCTCCGGAAAGCTTGGCCGGCGTGTTGAGCAGCCGTTCGCCCAGACCCATGTCGATCAGCTTGGCGGTCGCACGCTCGCGCCGAGTGACGGTGTCGAGCCCGGCGTAGATCAACGGAACGGCCACATTGTCGATCGATGTGGTGCGCGCGAGGAGATTGAACTGCTGGAAGACAAAACCGATCTTGCGGTTGCGCAAGGCGGCGAGCTCGTCGCTCGACATCCGCTCGGTCGGGGTGCCGTCGATCAGAACCGTCCCCAGGCTCGGCACGTCCAGACAGCCGATCATGTTCATGAAAGTCGATTTGCCCGATCCCGACGCGCCCATGATCGCGACATATTCGCCCTGATTGATCGTCAGCGAGACGCCGTTGACCGCGTGGATCGTCTCACCGCCCAATTCGTAGGTCTTGACGAGATCGCGGGTCTCGACGAGCGGGCGCATCAGTCGCTGACCCTGCGCCCGTTGCGCAGCTCCTCATCGCTCAGCTCGCGCGAGCGGACGAGAATGCTCTGACCCTCTTCGAGGCCGCCGGTAATCTCGGCGTAGTCTTCGCCCTGGAGCCCGGTTTTGATCTCAGCGCTGACCGGCTTGTAAGGCTCATCACCCGGAAGCCATACGGTTGTGGGTCGGGGCTGATCCTCGTTTTCGGACGCCTCGTCCTCGTCGTCCTGGCGGTCCGATTCGCGCGGGACGAAGCGGGTGGCGGCGATCGGCACCCGCAGGACATTCGCTTTGCGACCGGTGATGATATCGACGTTGGCGGTCATCCCGGTGAGCAGCTTGCCGTCGGAATTGTCGACATCAAGGATCACCAGATAGCTGACCGCGGCGGCGCTTTGCGTCGCCGCCTGACGGATCTGCTGCACGCGCGCTTCAAAAATGTCAGCCGGGTAGCTGTCGACGGTGAAGCGCACATCCTGGCCATCGCGCACCTGGCCTATATCAGCCTCATCCACCGACGCCTCGACCTGCATGCGGCTTGTGTCGGCGGCGATGGTGAAGAGGTTGGGCGTCTGAAAGTTCGCCGCAACCGTGGTGCCGGGTTCGACCAGCTTGTCGATCACCACGCCGCTGGTGGGCGCGATGATGCGGGTGCGCGAAAGGTCGAGCTCAGCCGATCGCAGCACCGCGCTGCTTTGCGCGATCTGCGCCTTGGCGCTTTGAGCCTGGGCGCGCGATGTGCTGAGCGTCGCTTTCGCCGCGACCAGCGCGTTCTGCGCCTGATCCACGCCAGCGCTCGAAACAAACCCTTTCTTCTGCAGTTCAAGCCGCCGGTCGTATTCGCGCGATTGCACTTCGACATCGGTTAGGGCGCGCGCGATGGAGGCTTCGGCCTGCGCCAGACTGGCGCGCGCCAGATCGACCTGCGCGCGCGCCTGCGTCACCTGCGCGCGCGGGCGGGTGGGATCGATTTCGGCTAGCAATTGCCCCTTGCTTACCGGCGAGTTGAAATCGACATAGACGGCGGTGATCTGGCCCGAAATCTCAGAGCCGACATTGATTGTGTTGAGCGCTCTCAAGGTTCCGCTGGCGGACACCAGGCGTGTCACCTCCCCGCGTGAGACTTTCTCGGTGACGTATTCGTAATTGCGCCCTCCGCCGAAGAAAAACGACGATACGCCAAGAATAACAACCAAAGAAACCAACGCCGAGACAATTGGATGCGTTTTGATCCAGTCCCAGAACCCACTCACTTTAAGACCCTTTCTTCCGCCCTGTCTTATGCGCACATGGCACCCTAGGGCGCTTGTCTCAAGGGGGATAGAGGTCGCACAGCGTAACAATCCCATCATTTTGACACACAACACGCGACGCAACGCTTGATGGGGCGGCTCGGCGGCGCTAACAGCCCCTCCTTCAACGCTGATGCGATGTGCCCCTGTGGTGGAATTGGTAGACGCGAGCGATTCAAAATCGCTTTCCTTTTAGGAGTGCCCGTTCGAGTCGGGCCAGGGGCACCACTTTTCTTGCATGAACAACCCAACACAAACACCCAGCGCCGCCGTGCGCGCACCAATCACGCGCGATGGGCCTTGTGCACAATATCGCTTGCCTTGATGCAGGCGCTCAGGGATTAAGGCTCTCAGACGTTAGACCATGCTGACTTGGCCATCCTATCACGCGATCGCCGCCATGGCGGTAACGGTCACCATGTTCATCGCCTTTGCGCGTGGGCGGATGTCGGTTGAGATCGTCAGCCTGATGACCATCGCCGTCATCGCTGTGGGCCTCTATTTCTTCCCGCTTGAAGGCGCCAAGCCCACCGATGGCCTGGCGCTCGCCTTTGGCGGTTTCGGGCATTACGCGCTGATCACGATCTGCGCGCTGATGATCATGGGGCGCGGGCTGGTGGTGACCGGGGCGCTTGATCCCGCGGCGCGCTTTTTGGAGGGCGTCTTCAAGCTCAACCTCCAGCTGGGCCTGCTGATTTCGCTCCTCAGCGCCTTTTTCCTCTCGATGGCGGTCAACGACACGCCGGTTCTGGTGCTGCTGCTGCCGATCTTCGTGGCGCTCGCCGCCAAGGGCGCGATGCCTGCGTCCAAGACTCTGATCCCGTTGAACGCCGCCGTGCTGATCGGCGGGATGGCAACCACAATCGGCACGTCGACCAACATTTTGGTGACCTCGATCGCGGTCGATTTGGGCATGCCGCCGATGAGCGTCTTTCACTACACGCCGATCGTGCTGATCGCGGCGCTGGTGGCGCTGCCCTATCTGTGGCTCGTCATGCCGCGCCTGCTTGGCGACAATTCGGTCGAAGCGGACGCGGCGCGGCGGCTGTTCCACACGCGGTTAAGGGTCGGCACGGACAGCCTTCTCACCGGCAAGGAACTGGCCGCGGTGCGCGACAAGCTGCCGTCCAACATCACCTTTCATTCCCCCCCCGGCGGCGCGCTTCAACCGCAGCAGCGCCTGCACATTTCGGGCACGCACGAAGCGCTGGAGGATGCAACGCGGGTCCTCAAGGGCGAGCTTGCGCCGAGCTGGGTGCTTGATCGGATCCGCCGCTCGGCTTCGTCCAATTCCGAAGACATCATGGTGGTTGAGATGACGGTGACCGCCGATTCGCGCCTCGTCACGCGCACATTGCCCAGTTCGGGCATCGCCGACCTTTACGGGGTGGCGGTGCTGGGCATCCACCGGCCCGAACGTTTGCTGGGCGAGAAAGACCAATATTCCGACGGCGGCGATCTGCGCATGTCAGAGGGCGATGTGCTGCTGGTTATGGGTCTGAATGAGGATCTCCAGAGCTTTGCCCGCAACGACAGCCTGCTAATGCTTGAAGGCGCGCGCGAATTGCCGCGCCGGTCGAAAGCGCTGCTGGCGGGGGTGATCATGGGCGGCAGCGTCTTTACCGCGTCGATCGGCTTGCTCCCTATCGCGATCAGCGCGATCGCCGGGGCGATCCTGATGTTTGTTACTGGCTGCGTGAAGTTTGACCGGGTGGGCCGGGCTCTGTCGGCCAAAGTGATTGTGCTGGTCGCGGCCAGCATCGCGATCGGGCGGAGCATTCTGGAAAGCGGTGCGGCGGCGTGGCTGGGCGAAGTGCTGTCCATAGGGCTCGCTTTCTTGCCGCCCGCGCTGGTTCTGGCGGCGATCATGGCCTTTGTGACGCTGCTCACCAACTTTGCCTCCAACGCCACCGCAGCGACGGTCGGGACACCCATTGCCTTTAATATCGCAACCCAGCTGGGCCTTCCGCCCGAACCGCTGATCCTGGCGGTGCTGTTCGGTTGCAATCTGTGTTACGCCACCCCGATTGCCTATCAGACCAACATGCTGATCATGGCCGAGGGGTCTTACGAATTTCGCGATTACATCCGCACCGGAGTGCCTTTGGTGGGCCTGATGGTGGCGGTGCTTTCGGTCCTGCTGGTGCTGTTCTACGGAATGTGAACCGGGCGGGCGCGGTCCAGCGCAACGCTTGGCCAAGACAACGCTTTCCTGCACGCTTTGCGCGCGTTAGGCCGTGTGTGTGACCGTCGTGATCCAGCCAGACCTCATACTCCCAATATGGAACGACCGCCAAAACACCGATAAAGCGGTGCGTTGGCGGCCGTCTTCTCCTCCCCAGGAGAAACTGAAACAGGGCGGCGTGTCCGGCGCCTTGGGCGGCTTATCCGCCAGACCCCTTCTTACGAGGGGACGTAGGTGCCAAGCCGGTGGTGAAGCGCGTTGATCTTGGCGAGCTCTTCGCGGTCTTCGGTCGATCGGGCGTGGCTTTCCAGCGCGCGGCGTAGCAGCTTCATATCCGCGGTTGAAAGGAGCGCGCGGGCGCGGGACGGTTCGGTTTTCGGAGTGTCGGTGTCGCTCATAGTCTCTCTCCCGAGATCACCAAAATTGGGGGTGTGACCTTACAGTGGTTGCGATGCCAATCCGTTCCCACGGGGCTGCATCAGATGCAACCCCGTGGATTGGATTTGAGAGCTACGCGGCGGCGAACTGGTTCATCGTGTTGTCCTTGCCACCCGCTTTCAGCGCGGCTTCACCGGCGAAATACTCCTTGTGATCATCGCCAATGTCGCTGCCAGCCATGTTCTGGTGCTTGACGCAAGCGATGCTCTGACGGATCTCTTCGCGCTGCACGTTGAGGACGTATCCGAGCATGGCTTCCTCACCGAAATAACGCTTGGCGAGGTTGTCGGTGCTGAGCGCGGCGGTGTGGTAGGTCGGCAGGGTGATGAGGTGGTGGAATATCCCGGCGCGCTTGGCGGCGTCGGCCTGGAAGGTGCGGATCTTCTCATCGGCTTCGATCGCGAGATCGGTCGCGTCGTAGTCAACGCTCATCAGCTTGGCGCGGTCGTAGGCGGAGACGTCCTTGCCCGCTTCTTCCCAGGCGTCAAACACCTGCTGGCGGAAGTTGAGCGTCCAGTTGAAACTCGGCGAGTTGTTGTAGACGAGCTTGGCGTTGGGAACCGTTTCGCGGATCTTGTCGACCATGCTGGCGATCTGCTCGACATGGGGCTTTTCGGTCTCGATCCAGAGCAGGTCAGCGCCGTTTTGCAAGCTTGTGACGCAGTCGAGAACCACGCGGTCGACACCGGTGCCGGCGCGGAACTGGTAGAGGTTTGAGGGCAGACGCTTGGGCGCCATGAGCTTGCCGTCGCGGCTGATGAAGACACCGCCATTGGCAAGGGGGCCGTTGGTGATGTTGGCGGGGTCCACTTCTTCGGCGTCGATGAAGCTGTTGTACTGGTCACCCAGGTCACCAGCCTCGGTCGAGTAGGCGATCTGCTTGGTGAGGCCAGCGCCCAGCGAATCGGTGCGCGCGACGATGATGCCATCGTCCACGCCCAATTCGAGGAAAGCGTGGCGGCACGCGCGGATCTTCTGGATGAAGTCTTCGTGCGGGACGGTGACCTTGCCATCCTGGTGGCCGCACTGCTTCTCGTCGGAGACCTGGTTCTCGATCTGCAGCGCGCAAGCGCCCGCTTCGATCATTTTCTTGGCAAGAAGGTAGGTCGCCTCGGCGTTACCAAAGCCAGCATCGATGTCGGCGATGATCGGCACGACGTGGGTTTCGTATCCGTCGATCTGGTTGGTAAGGTCACGCGCCTTGACCTCGTCACCCGCTTCGCGGGCGGCGTCGAGATCGCGGAACATCATGCCGAGCTCGCGCGCATCGGCTTGCTTAAGGAAGGTGTAAAGCTCTTCGATCAGCGCGGGCACCGAGGTCTTCTCGTGCATCGACTGGTCGGGAAGCGGTCCAAATTCGCTGCGGAGCGCGGCGACCATCCAGCCCGAAAGGTAGAGGTAACGCTGCTTGGTCGAGCCGAAGTGCTTCTTGATGGAGATCATCTTCTGCTGGCCGATAAAGCCGTGCCAGCAGCCCAGCGACTGGGTGTAATTGGCGGGGTCGGCGTCATAGGCGTCCATGTCGGCGCGCATGATCTTGGCGGTGTACTTGGCGATGTCGAGCCCGGTGTTGAAGCGGTTCTGCAGAACCATGCGCGCAGCGCTTTCGGGGTCGATGGCGGCCCAGCCCGCGCCGTTCGCCTCAACAAGGCTGCGCATGTGGCTGATTGTGTCGCTGTAGGTCATGAGAGGCTCTCCTGTTTTGTTGTGAGCGGGGAGGTGATGCGACGCGCATGCAATATTGCAGCGCATCATAACAGGAAAATTTGCATACTTTCGTGTCGATATGAGCGATTTTCAGGCTTAGCTTGTGTAAGGGTGTAAATATATTTACAAGCGCTGCTATGTCCGAAACGTCCATTCTCGCCGGCCCGTCTCTGCGCCGCTTGCGCAAGCGCGAAGGCCTCACACAAGCCGCCATGGCGGCTTCTTTGGGCATTTCTCCCAGCTATCTCAACCTCATTGAGCGCAATCAGCGTCCGCTTTCTGCGCGTGTGTTGGTGCAGGCGATTGAGCGGTTTGATTTTGATCCGGGCTCCTTGCGCGAGGACGAGGCGATTGGCGGGGTGGATGGCCTTGCGCGCCGAATGGCGGACAAGCGCTTTGCCGATCTTGGGATCGATCGAGAGGAATTGCAGGAATTCCTCGCCGCCGCGCCGCAGGCTGCCGCAGCCTTTGCGCGCCTCTATGATAACTCCCATCCTGATGCCGAGCGCGCCGATGACCCCGCTGGTGAAGCGCGGCGGGCGATTGAACGGTGGCAAAACCACTTCGCTGATCTTGATCATGTGGCTGAGGATCTCGCGGACGAGCTGCGCCTTTCGCGCGGTGATATAAGCGCCGCGCTGATTGAACGTCTGCGCGAGAAGCATCGCCTAGCGGTGCGCATCCTGCCAGCGGATGTGGTGCCTGGCCTTGTGCACCGGCTCGATTTACACGCTCGGCAATTGCAATTGTCCGAGATGCTGGGGGGCGCAGCACGGCGCTTCCAGATTGCGCGCCAGATCGCCAGTCTCGAACAACGCGACGCAATCGACACCGTGGTGGAAGGCGGAAATCTCACGTCACCCGAGGCTCGGCAGATCTTTCGCGAACACGTGACGGACTACATCGCCCTTGCGCTGTTGATGCCCTATCGCCGGTTTTTGAGAGCGTGCGAGCAAACGGGGTACGATCTCTCTATCCTGGTGCGGCGCTTTACGGTCAGCTTTGATCAGTTGGCCCAGCGGCTGACCACATTGCAACGCGTTGGGGAGCGAGGTTTGCCGTTCTTTTGCGCACATTTCGATCGCGCGGGATCGATGCTGCAATTCACCGCCGGGGCGAGCGGCGCGGTGTACCCCCTCGAAAGCGCGCGACGGCCGCAATGGGTTGCTTACGCGACTTTCGAGCGGCGTGGGGCCTTGTTGACGCAGTCCGTCACCTTCGGTGAAGGCGAGGCGGGCCCTCGCCATTGGTTCAACCTTGCCCGGACGATTGAGGACGATGGCGTGGCCTTTTATTCGCGGCGTGCAATTGTGCTTGGCCTTGAAGCGCGCTTTTCGGAGCAACTGATTCAGTCTCAGGCTATTGCGCTTGGGCCGCTTGATGCGGCCTCGCCCGAAGGAACGCCGGTGCCCTAGATGCCTCGGGCAAAAAAACTCCGTCCGAGCGTCGGCCAAAGCCATATCTTATCGCCTCGTTAACCTTGGTAGGCGTGGAAAATCCACAGTTCGCAAAGACACTGTAAGGTTTACCGACACTTAAACAGTCGCGCGTAGAGCGGACGGCGCACACCCGTTCTCAAAAGCGAGCGACGCAGCCGAGCCATGATCCGCCTGTTCAAGCACTATATCCCGCACGCCGTGCTGCTGCTCGGCCTGCTTGATCTTGCGCTGCTTGTGGTTGCAAGCGAGCTGGCCTGGCAATTGCGCGCGGCGCAAATCGGGATGGACTTGGGACCGCTCGACACGCGCTGGATCGAGCTCATTGGATCTGCGGCGGTGGTATGGCTGGCGATGATCTCGGTTGGGGTCTACGGGCCTATGGCCTTGCGATCGTTGCGCTTTGCCGGCGCGCGGCTGCTAGTGGCGATCAGCCTTGGCATTATCGCGCTTGCCTTTATCGATTTCGTTTTGCCGGGGCAGACTTTCTGGCGCTCAACCCTGCTTTACGCGATGGGGTTTGCGGTGCTGGTGCTGGTGGCGGACCGGTTGCTGCTAAACAGCTTCCTGGGCTCCTCTGCCTTTCGCCGCCGGGTCATGGTGCTTGGCGCGGGCGATCGGGCGCAGCGCCTGCGCGAATTGGGAGACCGTCCTGAAAGTGGCTTTGCGATCGTCTCCTACATCGCCATGAGCGAGCCTGAACGTGTCGTCGATGAAGCCATTCCTCGTGAGGCGATCCACGATCTTGGGCGCTTTGTTGAAAATCTGGGCGTCAGCGAAGTCGTTCTTGCCTTGCAAGAGCGTCGAAACGCTCTGCCTCTCAAAGACTTGCTGCGGATCAAGACCAAAGGTGTGCACGTCAACGACTTTTCGAGCTTTCTGGAGCGCGAAACGGGACGGGTTGATCTCGACACGGTGAATCCGAGTTGGCTGATCTTTTCAGATGGATTTTCGAGTGGCCGGATGTTCTCAAGCGCGATCAAGCGCCTGTTCGACATCATCGCCAGCCTGCTCCTGCTCCTACTCACTTTTCCGGTGATCGCCGCCTTCGCTCTCATCGTTAAGTTCGACAGCAACGGGCCGGCGTTCTTCCGGCAAGAGCGCGTCGGGCTCTACGGGCAGACCTTCCACCTGTTGAAGCTGCGCAGCATGCGTACCGATGCCGAAGAAAATGGCGCGAAATGGGCAAGCGAGAACGATCCCCGCATTACCCGGATTGGCCACTTCATTCGCAAGGTCCGGATCGACGAATTGCCACAGACCTGGTGCGTGTTGATGGGCCAAATGAGCTTTGTCGGACCGCGCCCGGAAGTGCCTCAGTTCGTTGACGATCTGCAAGAGGAGATCCCGTTCTACGGCGAACGTCATATGGTAAAGCCCGGTATCACCGGTTGGGCGCAGATCAACTTTCCCTATGGCGCCTCGACCGAGGACAGTCGCAAAAAGCTCGAATACGATCTCTATTACGCCAAGAATTACACGCCGTTTCTTGATCTGGTGATCCTTCTCCAGACGGTGCGCGTGATCCTATGGCCCGAGGGCGCGCGCTAATGGAGGGCTCGGCTATCCTTTCATCTGGCGTTGGCCAGTTCGCCAGCTTTGGAGCGTACTTCGCTGGTTCTGTGCTGAGCGCGGGCGCGGGCCTGTGGGTCGCGCGGTTTGGCGATCGCGAGCGCCCGGACCGAAGCGCAACGTTGATCGCTTGCGCAGTGACCGCCTTGTGGTGCGCGCTCGCCGCGTTGCAAGGTCCCGAGGCCACCGCCACCGCCCTGGCCGTAAGCCTGCGCAACTTTGCCTATATCTTCCTGATTTTGAGGCTTTTTGCAGCGGATGGCCGTGACGAAAGCCTTCGGCCGATCCGCCCGGTCATCATCACGCTGGCTCTGGTGGAGGTGTTTCAACCGCTGTTGTTGATTGTCGATGCGCGTGTTGGGCTAATGCCCGACTTAGTCGCTTTGACCTTTGAGGTGTCGGTCATCTTGAACATGCTGGTGGCGGTTGGAGCGCTTATGCTGTTGCATAACCTCTATGCCGGCGCAGCGGCGTCCTCGCGTGAGATCTTGCGATGGAGCGCACTGGGTCTTGCCGGCATCTTTGCGTTTGACCTGAACTTGTTCACTATCGCCTATCTGGGCGGCGAGCACCCGGCTTTCCTTCTTGGCTTGCGCGGATTGGTGTGCGGCGTGATGGCCGGGCTCCTCGCGTTCAGCGCCAATTCGGCGAGCGCCAGTTTGCAATTGCGGCCAAGCCGCGCGGTGACGTTCCAGACGCTCTCGCTGCTGCTTATCGGCAGCTACATGCTGCTGATGGTGTTGGTGACGCGATCGCTTGCGCTGATCGGGGGCGATATTGCGCGCACCAGTCAGATCGTCTTCCTGACGTTGGCTGTTGTCCTAGCGGTCGCCTGGTTGCCCTCGCACCGAATGCGGGGTTGGCTGCGTGTGACGGCGACAAAGCATCTTTTTCAACACCGCTACGACTACCGCGAGGAATGGTTGCGCTTCACCCGCACCGTCGGCCGCGGCTCAAGCGTAAGCGCGAGTTTCCATGAGCGCGCAATCAAAGCCATCGCTGACATAACGGACAGCCCAGCTGGCTTGCTCTTGGTTTCCGATGAAGAGGCGCAACTTGAGCTTATCGAGCGCTGGAATTGGCCGATGATCGAAGTGCCCGCGATTGCAGGCGAATTCGGGCTCACCCGGCTGCTGGAGCGGCATAATCACGTGCTGGATCTGGGGGAAGTGCGCGCCGGTGTCGATCATCACGGGGAGCTGGCGCAGGTGCCACGGTGGCTGGTGCAGGCTGAGGACGCCTGGGCGCTGGTGCCGCTCATCCACTTTGATCGCCTGGTTGGTTGCGTCGTGCTCGCTCGGCCTTGGATCAGGCGTCGATTGGACTGGGAGGATTTTGATCTGTTGCGCGTGGTCGGACAGCAGCTCGCCAGTTACCTTGCCGAACAAGCCGGCCAGCAGGCGCTTATGGACGCGAGCCGCTTTGACGAATTTAACCGTCGCATGGCGTTTGTGATGCACGACATCAAGAATCTTGCCAGCCAGCTCTCCTTGCTGGCCGCGAACGCACAAAAGCACGCGGACAAGCCGGCCTTTCGAGCGGACATGCTCGTAACTCTGCGAGCTTCCTCCGAAAAGCTCAACGCCTTGCTGGCGCGCCTCGGTCGATATGGAGCGGGACAGGTCGAGGCGATTGGCGAGATCGATCTGGCAACACTCGCTTCGACGCTTGAAAAGCAGTTTGCGAGCGCGCATCCGATTTCGGTGACGTCCACGGTAGAGGCGCGCGTGCTCGCCCATGAAGAGGCCCTTGAGCAGGCCTTGATCCATCTTGTCCAAAACGCTGTTGATGCAAGCGAATCTGATGCGCCGATTTACCTCGATGTATCAGTCGATGCGGTCCAGGGCCGTCTGGATATCGTCGATTCGGGCTGCGGTATGTCGCCCGAATTTGTCCGCACCGGCCTTTTCAAGCCATTCGTTTCATCGAAGCAAGGCGGATTTGGCATCGGCGCCTTCGAAGCGCGCGAGATGATAAAGGCGATGGGCGGCCGCTTACAGGTCGAATCGCGTGAAGGCTTTGGCACACGCTTTTCGGTGATCTTGCCCGTGTCCGAGACCGCTCGGCTCTTTCCCAACAACGCAGGCGAACCGCCTGCCTCGTCTCAAGAGGTGGCCTGATGGCTGACAAGAAACCGACGCTGCTGATCGTTGAAGATGATGAGGGCCTGCAGGCGCAGCTCAAATGGGCATATGAAGACTTTGAAGTGATCATCGCTGGAGACCGCGACAGCGCGATTGCTGCGCTGCGCAGCGAGGCGCCGGCCGTTGTGACGCTCGATCTTGGTTTGCCGCCCGATCCCGACGGGACGAGCGAAGGTTTTGCAGTGCTCGACGCGATAATGGAGCTAAAACCGGACACCAAAGTTATCGTTGCAAGCGGGCATGGCGCGCGCGAGAGCGCGCTTCAAGCGATTGATCGTGGCGCCTATGATTTCTATCAAAAACCACTCGATATTGATGCGCTTGGACTGATCGTTCGTCGGGCCTTCAATCTGCACCAAATCGAAGATGAGAATCGGCGTCTTGTGGCCAATGCGAGCCAAGACAAAACCGTTCTGGGCCGGCTGATCACGGGCGCACCTGAGATGGTGAAGGTGGCGCGTACGATTGAGCGTGTCGCGTCGACGAGCGTCTCAGTCCTGCTGTTGGGGGCGAGTGGCACCGGCAAGGAATTGCTTGCCCAAGGTCTGCACGATTCGAGCAACCGGGCTGAGGGACCCTTCATCGCGATCAACTGCGCTGCGATCCCTGAGAATCTTTTGGAAAGCGAGCTTTTCGGACACGAGAAGGGCGCCTTCACCGGCGCGGTCAAGACCACGGAGGGCAAGATTGAAAGTGCACATGGTGGCACTCTCTTTCTCGACGAAGTTGGCGATATCCCGCTCCCGCTTCAGGTCAAGCTGCTGCGATTCCTGCAAGAGCGTACTATTGAACGCATTGGCGGGCGGCGAACGATCGCCGTCGACACACGGATTGTATGCGCCACGCACCAAAACCTTGAATCGATGATTGGTGATGGCACATTCCGCGAAGACTTGTTCTACCGTCTTGCCGAGATTGTTGTGCGCATCCCGGGCCTTGCTGAGCGCCATGGCGACCCGGTCCTTCTGGCCAAAGCGTTTCTCAAGCGATTTGCTGGTGAAATGAATCCGGCCGTCACCGGCTTTGCACCAGACGCGCTTTCGGCGATCGATGCGCACGAATGGCCTGGCAATGTGCGAGAGTTGGAGAACCGGATTAAGCGCGCGGTGATTATGGCCGACGGGAAGCTCGTCCACGCCGAAGATCTCGACTTTGAAGCCGATGAGGAAGAGGAGAGCGCCGCCGTCCTGAACTTGAAAGCGGCGCGCGAGCAATCGGATCGCCGCGTTATTCGGCACGCGCTTTCGCGCAGCGAAGGCAACATCTCCAACACGGCAAAATTGCTCGGGATTAGCCGACCGACGCTCTACGATCTGCTTAAGCAATACGACCTGCATGCCTGACGCGGCCGCTCGTCTTTGTGGTTGCTGTGTCGCGCTAGCGCTGGCTGGTTGCGGCGTGGCGCAACCGACGGCGGACGTATCCCAAACCGGCGATAACGCTGGAAACGAACCCTTTCGCGCCGTCCTGAAGCAAGCCGATGAAGCGGCGCAGGATGGCGATTTAGCGGAGGCAGGCGCGCTCTTGGATCAGGCCCGCGGGCTCGAACCGGACAGCCCAGCTTTGTGGGTTGCCATTGCCCGTTTGCGCTTTCGCGGCGGAGAGCACCTTCAGGCCCTCGAAGCGGCGAATCGCGCGCTTGAACTTGGGCCAAGCTACGCACCAGCCCTGGTGCTGCGGGCGCAATTGGTCCGTGACGCCTATGGTCTTTCAGACGCTCTTATCTGGTTTGAAGCGGCGGTTGAGGCTGATCCAAACAACACGCAGGCGCTGGCCGAGTACGCGGCCACGCTGGGTGATGCGGGTTACCACACAGAGATGTTGGCGGTTACGCGCGCGCTCGCCGACATCGTGCCAAAAGAGCCAAGGGTGCTTTATCTCAAGGCGGTTCTTGCCGCGCGAGCCGGTCAGCCGGTCTTGGCCAAGAGCCTCGTCGAACGCAGCGGTTTGGCCGAGAGCGGGGTGCCTGCCGCGATGATGCTCGACGCGCTGATTGACCTGCAGGAACGCAATTACGACAGCGCGGCCGAGAGGCTTGAGGCGCTCGCGCGAAAGCAGCCGGGCAACACGCGCGTTAAGGAATTGCTGGCCCGCGCGCTATGGCTTGGCAATCGCGATGCGGAACTGGTCGCTCAGTTCAAACAGGCCGCGAACCGCGAGGAGACGTCACCCTATCTCGTCATGCTGGTTGCCCGCTCGCTTGAACGGCAAGGCAAACGGGCCGAGGCTGCGCCTTTGCTCGAAAGGGCCTATGCGGGGCGAGAGCTGGGGTGGGTCGCGCTTTCGCAAGACACAGGCCTGCCGCGACCGACGTTCGAGATGCGCGGTCTCATTGGGGCCGGTCGGGTTCGTGAGGCGCGCAAGTCCGCACGCCGCTTGCGCGAGAGACTTGGAGGTTCAAGCGACATCGCCGTGTTGTCCGGAGACGCCGCTATGGCGAGCGGTGACTATGCGAGCGCGCTTGAACACTACCGGGAGGCTGCACGGGTCCGGCGACCCTGGCCGCTCACGCTGAAGGCGGCCGAGGCATATCGTGCCTTTGGTGACCCAATTGCCGCGGATGTGCTGCTGGCAAGGCATCTGGTGGGGGAGCCGCGCAACACCGAGGCGCTTTGGCTCAACGCGCAGCGCGCCGCTCGCGCCGAGGACTGGCTGCGCGTTGCGGTCTTGCTCGACAACGCCATCGATCTGGGCGCGGGCAATGATCCGAAGCTGTTGGAGCTTCGCGGACGGGCGGCCCGTGCGCTTGGTGAGGAAACGCAGGCGCAGCGCTTTGAACGAATGGCTTGGGAACTGCATCCAGAGCTTGTGCCGCCGAGTTGAGCGGTCCGCGCCCTATCGACATAGGGCGAAGGCGAGGGCAGGGGATAGATCTATGCTCGCTCGTCTCAGGCCGTTGGCCGATCCAATGATCGCCGTGTTGCTGATAGCCACCGCGCTGGCGCTTCTCACGCCCGCCACAGGCGAAGCGCGCGCCTACGCTCAGCTTGTTTCAAACTGGTCAATTTTTGGGCTCTTCCTGCTAAATGGAATGCGCATTGCCCGCACTGAAATCTCCAAAGGGCTTGCGAATTGGCGGTGCTTTGGGCCGCTTTTCATGTGGGTGTTTGGGGTGATGGCGCTTGCCGGTTGGGGGCTGGGCGCTTTGGCCGCAACGATCCTGCCGCCTGTGGTTGCTCTTGGGTTTGTCTATCTGGGTGTTCTCCCTTCGACGATCCAGTCCGCGACCTCTTACACGACGCTGGCGAAAGGGAACGCGGCCCTCTCTGTGGTCGGCGCTGCGCTTATAAACATTGCTGGTGTGTTTGTTTCCGCGCCGCTCTTTGCCCTTTTGGGCGGAGAAAGCGGGGCCGATATAGGCATCGAGATGATTTCCCGTATTGGGCTTATTCTCGTTCTTCCCTTTCTGATTGGGCAGGCGGCGCAAGGCTGGACCCGCGCATGGATCATCGAGCGCAAGGAGAGTGTGGTCTGGGTGGACCGGCTGGTCATCGGAATTGCTGTCTTTGTTGCGTTTTCCGGCGCTGTGGAGGAAGGCTTGGGGACCATGTTCAGCGCGCTGGACTGGGCTGCGCTGATTGGGTTGAGTGTCCTCTTTTTGATTTTTGCGACGGGCGGTGCTTGGTTGACAAGCGGATGGCTAGGTTTCCCGCGCGCCGATCGTATCGCGTTTCTGTTCGCTGCGGCACAAAAGAGCGTCGCTATCGGCGCGCCGCTTGCGGCCATCCTGTTCCCGACGGAAGTGGCCGGTTTCGTCATCGCGCCGCTGCTGCTTTACCACTTGCTCCAGCTGATGTGGGCCGCGCCGCTCGCGACTACACTGGCGCGTTCTCAGCCGTAGTTTGGCGATGCGCGCGGTTGTGTCGGATCGACCAGGCAAGAGAAAACCCAATCAGCGTCGCGCCGATTAGCCCGGTGATCGTTTCGTTGATATGATACTTGGCCGACAGCAGCATGATGACGCCCAGAACAATGATCGCCCAAAAGGCGCCGTGCTCAAGAAAACGATACTGCGACAAGGTCCCTGTTTTCACAAGGTGCACCGTCATTGAGCGCACGAACATTGCTCCCACTGATAGACCAAGCGCAATGACGATCATATTGCTTGACAAGGCAAACGCCCCGACAACCCCGTCGAAGCTGAAACTTGCGTCGAGCACCTCAAGATAGAGAAAGCCCCCAAGCCCAGAGCGCACAATCTCGCCCGCTGCTTTCTTGCGGGCTTCGCGTTGTTCGATAATTTCGCCCAGTGCGTGAACGGCGATATAGGTCAAAAGACCCAACAGGCCAGCGCTGAGGAAAGTGAGCGCATCGGCCGGGGCGAGCAAGGTGGAGACCCCATAAATCAAGGCCAACACAATCGCGATCTCCAGCGCTGGAACGCTTGAGAAACGCGCCGCAGATCGCTCGACCGCCGCGATCCAATGGATGTCTTTCTCTTCGTCAAAAAAGAAGGTCAGCCCAACCATCGACAGAAACGCGCCGCCAAATCCGGCAATGCCGACATGCGCAGCGGATACAATGCGCTCATATTCCTCAGGGTTGCCAAGTGAGAGTTCGACCGCTGCCCACGGCCCGATATTGGCTGCAATAGAGACAATTGCGATCGGGAAAACGATCCGCATTCCGAACACCGCGATAAGGATCCCGATGGTCAGAAAGCGCTGCTGCCACACCGGGTCCATCTCGCGCAGCACGGTCGCGTTCACCACCGCGTTGTCAAAACTGAGCGACACCTCAAGGATCGACAGCACAAAGACAATCCACAGGACGGAAGCCATCCCCGTCATGGTTCCAGTGCTTGTCCAACCGTACCAGCCTGCGATCGCCAAGCAAACAGCGGTAAAAAACAGCGAGAAGCCGTAATAGCGGAACAGCGTCTGCATGGCCGCGGTCCTTCGCCTCAGGCTTTGGGCTGGTAGGTCTGATCAGCGCTTGGAAAGGTGCGGGCGCGCACTTCCTCGGCATAAGTGGCGACCGTCTTGTCGATCACTCCCGCAATGTCTTCGTATTTCTTCACAAAGCGCGGAACTCGCTCAAACATGCCGAGCATATCCTCGGTCACCAGAACCTGCCCGTCGCACTGGGCCGAAGCGCCGATCCCGATCACAGGCACTTCGGTTGATTGCGTGAGCGCGACGGCGATGGGCTCGAGAATACCCTCGGCCACCATGGCAAAGGCGTCGGCGTCCTGCACAGCTTTGCCATCGCGCAAAATCTTCTCGTGTTCCTGCTGGCTGCGCCCGCGCGCCATATAGCCGCCCAGCACGTTCACCGCCTGCGGCGTCAAGCCGACATGGCCCATCACCGGAATCCCACGATTGGTGAGGAAGGAGATCGTTTCGGCCATAGCTTCTCCACCTTCTAGCTTCACCGCCGCGCAGCCTGTCTCGGCCATGATGCGCGAGGCGGTTTCGAACGCCTGCTCCTTGGAGCCTTCGTAGGAGCCGAACGGCATGTCGACCACCACAAGGCTGTGATAGCTGCCCCGGACTACGGCTGCACCATGGGCGATCATCATCTCGGCCGTCACGGGCAAGGTGGAATCGAGCCCGTATATTACCTGCCCAAGCGAATCCCCCACCAGCAGAATATCGCAATGCGCGTCCAACAATTGCGCTTGGCGGGCGGTGTAGGCGGTGAGCATCACCAGGGGCTCTTTGGTCACCCCGTCCTTCTTATGGTCGCGAATGCGCGGAACCGTCAGCCGCTTGCGCGGCTTGGGGGTAGGAGTGGCGCGGCTTGTACTCGTGTCGAGCTGGAAGGTTGTGGACATGGTCGGAGCGTTTAGCCTTGCGGGTGAGCAAAGGCAAAGCGGACAAGCGCAATTGTTCCCTTGGCGTGGCGGCCAATTCATTGCAGAGAGGTGACAGAACATTCGACCGCGCTCGGGGGAGCGCGCATGCAGGGATATTTCAATCACATGGCAGCAGCAGGTTCAGGCCACGAGAACTGGTCGTCACGAAGCGCGTTTATTCTGGCAGCGGTCGGCTCTGCGGTGGGGCTCGGCAATCTGGTTCGATTTCCAGCGGAGGCGGGCACAAATGGTGGCGGCGCCTTTGTGCTTTTCTACATCTTCTGCGTGGTTTTGATCGGTCTGCCGGTCCTTTTGTCTGAGATCTTGATTGGACGTCATGGGCAGGCGGCGGCGCCGAGCAGCTTTCGCAAGATGGCACAAGAATCGGGCGGGTCCAAAGCGTGGGGCATGGTGGCCTCGCTTGGCGTCTTTTCCGCGTTCTTGATCCTCAGCTTCTACTGCGTTTTGGGTGGTTGGGTTCTCTATTACATTGGCCTTTTCGCGGCGGACGTGTTGGCCACAGGCCCCACAACTGGGGCGTTTGCTGGCCAGAGCTTTGAGCAAGTCGACAGCTATTTTGGCGCTATGGTGAGCGATGGTCTGGCCACCGGTCTGCTTGATGTTGTCTTTTTGGGTATCACGGTCTTCTTCGTTGCGCGTGGCGTGACGGGCGGGATTGAGAAAGTGGCGGTGTACCTGATGCCGGCCTTCTTCTTCCTGCTTGTGGGAATCACCATCTACGGCATGTTTGGCGGTGCTTTGGGGCAGACGGTGGATTACCTGTTCACCTTTGAGCCTTCCAAGTTGACGGGCGAGGTGATGCTGGCTGCGGTGGGGCAGGCGTTCTTTTCGCTTTCGTTGGGAGTCGCTGGGATGGTGACGTACGGCGCTTACGTGGGGCGCGATGTGAACCTGGCAAGCACCAGCGGAATAATAGCCGGGGCGGACACGGCGGTTGCGTTGATAGCGGGGCTTTGCATCTTTCCGATCGTGTTTGTTGCTGGGCTTGAGCCCAGTGGGGGGCTTGGCCTTATGTTCCAGACCTTGCCGCACGCTTTTTCCGACATTCCGTTTGGTACATTGATAGGGCTGGCGTTCTTTATCATGGTCGCGTTTGCGGCGCTGACGAGTTCGGTGAGCCTGATGGAAGCCCCAACGTCATGGGCGATGGAGCGGCTCGGTCTAACGCGAGTGAGCGCTGCGGTGTCCGTTACCGTGGCGGCTGGTGTCCTTGGCGTGTTGTCGGCTCTTTCGACGGGCGCGCTGTCGTCGTTTCATCCGCTCGGGTTTATTCCGATGTTTGAGGGCCTGGGCATTCTGGATGCGCTCGACACGTTTACTGGGAAGCTGACCATGCCCATAGGCGCTTTGCTTACCGCTGTGTTCATTGGTTGGGTCGCTTCGCGGCGCTTGCTCGATGACGAGAATGGCCTTTCGGGTGGTTTGCACCATTTCTGGCTCTTCCTTGTGCGCTGGTTCTGCCCGCTGGTGCTGACGTTGATTTTGTTTGGCGGGGTCTTTCCGAAGACGACCGCCCAGATTTTCGCAGCTTTTAACTGAACTGAGAGGAAGGGGATGGGCGCTCCAGGCCCATTGCAATTCCTACCCAGGTGTGGAACATAATAGGAACAAACAGACTCAAGGTGAGTCTGTTGAGTGTTCTTATGTCCAACAACCCTGCCTCTTCGCGCGCTGATTCATCCCAAAATCACCCTCTGACCTCGCTTCCCAAAGAGGGCTTAGGTGAGGGAGGGGCTGCGCGCCTCTCGTCTGAGGATATCGCGGCTATCTCAAAGGGGCGTGAGACGCGTTGGCGCCCCGGTCTAGCGGATCAGCCGTTCCACAGCGAGATTTTTGCCAGCGCCCGCGATGCGAGCGGGGCGGGGTTTGCCTTGGCCTTGGCGCGCGACGCTCTCAGAGCCGCCGCCGCTAGAGGAGATCCGCTTGCCGAGCCGCAGGATCGGCGGCATATATTGTGGGTGCAGGAGCGCCGAGCCATCCAGCAGAGTGGTCGGCCCTACCTCCATGGGCTTCCCCGTGAATGGTGCGATCGGCTGATCCATGTCGAGGCCAAGACTCCCGAAGACGCGCTTTTCGCGCTCGAAGAGGGTGTGCGTTGCAAAGACCTTGCTTGCGTGATCGGAGAGATCGTCGGCAATCCACGCAGTCTCGATTTTACCGCATCTCGTCGGCTCAGCCTGACCGCTGAAAAGCATGAGGTCGCTTTGTGGCTGGTACGGCTCGAAGCGCAACCCGACCTTTCCTCAGCGCGTATGCGGTGGCGGGTGGAGTCGACGCCCTCGCAAAAGCCGCTTTGGAACACTGAGGCTCCAGGCGTAGCCCGCTGGACAGCTGAGCTCTTTCGCGCGCGTCGCCACGCTCCGGGCCAATGGATAATACACGATGACGACACCGCTCTTCACGCAGCGCGCCCCACCAAACGGGAGACCCTCGCTCAAGCCCTCGGCCCCGCGCTCGCCCGGCAGCGTCGCTTCCGGCATTCCGGAGGAGCGCCGGCTCGCCCGACCACCGCGCCGAATTCTTGCCATTTGGTGCGCGCGACTGTCGGTCGATCGTTGGCGGCTTGCACAAGGCCCTGATGGGCGCGGTTGTGAGCGCGGCGAGGGCGCGGATGCTGAGCCTGTCGCGCTGATCACCGAGACCGCGCATGGCCCTCGGATCGCGAGTGTAAACGACGCTGCGCATGAGGCGGGAGTGCAGCCGGGCACGATGCTGGCGGATGCGCGCGCGCTGTGCCCCGCTATCAAGGCGGTGGCGGCAGACCCGGAAGGAGATCTTGCTTTTCTGGAAAAGCTCGCCGTGTGGGCGCAGCTTTGGGGGCCTTGGAGTGCGCTTGATGCGCCTGATGGAATCATCGTTGATGTGACCGCGGTGGCGCATCTGTTCGGAGGCGAAGCGCGTCTTATCGCGGATGTCGAAGCCGCCTTTGCTGCGCGTAAGGTGACTGTGCACACCGCCATCGCGCCGACTGCGGGTGCGGCTTGGGCGCTCGCGCATTATGGCCCAGCGCGCCATATCGTTGATCGCGCGGAGCCTGCCTTGATCCTGCGCGCCTTGGCGGATTTGCCCGTCGCGGCTTTGCGCCTTGATACAGGTGTGCTTGTGGTCCTGCGTCGGCTTGGGTTGAAGCGCTTGGGGCAGGTGGCGGGCGTAGCAAGCGCGGAAGGGGATGTGGCCTCAGGCCGTGACGCGCTTCAACGCCGTTTCCGTAACCGCAAATCTCCGTCTGCCAATCCGCTTATCCGCCTTGATCAATTGCTGGGTCAAGTGCCCGAACCGTTATTGCCAGTCGTTCCAGAGACGATGCCGCTGGTTCAGCGTCGGCTTATGGATCCGATCCGGCATCGCAACTTGCTCGACACAGTGCTGGCAGACTTGGCGCACGACATTGCGCGCACGCTTGACGGGCTTGGCCAAGGTGCGCGGCGGCTTGAATTGGGCCTGTGGCGGGTGGACGGGGAGGTGTTGGTACGGCGTCTCGAACTGGCCTGTGCCACGCGTGAGGCGACGCATATCACGCGACTGTTTGCCGCCAAACTGGATGATGTCGAAGCGGGCTTTGGGATCGAGTTGGTTCGTCTGTGCGCCAGTTGGGCAGAACCTCTTGCCACAAACCAAAGCGATATAGAGCAGACGGCTGAGCGATATGGGACATCGCTCAGTGTCTGTGTTGACCGGCTCTGTGTGCGCTTAGGTCCGCAAGCGGTGCGACGCCCAGTGGTCCACGCCAGCCATGTGCCCGAACGTGCGCAAAGCTGGCAGGGGCCAATGGAGTTTCTATCCACCTCACAAACCACTTCTGATTATCTTTTCAGGCCTTTGAAATTGCTTGATAGGCCTGAGGAAATTGCTGTCCTTTACGCCTCACCCGATGGCTTTCCCAAGCGTTTTCGCTGGCGCGGTGAAGTGCGTGAAGTGGTGCGAGTTGAGGGACCTGAACGAATTTCACCCGAATGGTGGCGTGAGAAGTCGAGCGTTCGCCTGCGTGATTACTACCGGATAGAAGATCCGGGTGGGCGGCGGTACTGGATTTATCGCGCTGGCTTCGCAGGGGATGGGCGCGGTGGTCTGCCAGAGTGGTACTTGCAAGGGTTTTGCGCATAGCAGGGGCTGCGGCACCGGTGCAATGACGTCATTCCTGCGCGCCCAAACGTCCAAAATAGCGTTTTAATCAGTATTTCATTTACGACTGCTCGTTATCGGCCATCTTATGAACATGCAGTCGATCACACGCTCATCGAAGCGACGTCCGCTCAGCCTGCTCGTTAAGAGCCGGGTTGAATCGCGCGTCGTCTTTGTGGATTTGATCGATATCTCCGAGGGCGGATGTAAGATCAGCGGCGGTCGGGGTTTTGCCCAAGTGGGCGATCGAGTAGTGATGAAGGTTGGCGGGGTCAACGCACCGCTAGGTACAGTTGCCTGGGTTGAGGATCGCATTGCAGGTATCGCTTTCGTAGGCGAGATGCACCCTGCCGTTCTCGACCACCTGTGCGCCAGCGCGAACATGTCTGGAAAAGCGCGGCGCGGTAACCCCACCCGCTCGGCCTGATCTCTAGAGGCTTGCACGTTTTGCATTAGACGCCACCAAAATAAGAACATATAAGGAACAAAATGTTCCAATGGTCTCGCATGACTCAGCCAACGCTCAGACAAAAGCTCGAAATTCTGGCCGACGCGGCCAAGTATGACGCTTCGTGCGCTTCGTCTGGTACAGCGAGGAAGAATTCGCTGGGCGGAAAAGGCATTGGTTCGACCGAGGGGATGGGCATCTGCCACGCTTACGCGCCCGATGGCCGGTGCATTTCGCTGCTCAAACTCCTGCTGACCAATCACTGTATTTTCGATTGCCACTACTGCATCAACCGCAAGAGCTCGAACGTGCGCCGCGCGCGCTTAACGCC